>DAOOWO010000001.1:0-44085 GCA_035371225.1 Bacteroidales bacterium
CCTACAATTTTTCCGCTGGCGTTAAACAATGGGGAACCGGAAGATCCCTGTTCGGTTACGCCGTGGTCGGTAACTGTTTGAGCCCAGATTACCTGCCAGTGTGAACTTGGAGCCCCGTATGTCACCGATGCCAGTGCGGTAGAATAGGTAGAGATTTTCATGATGTCGGCCTGAGGATGATGTATGCTAACGCCGCTTGTGCTACCGGAACCACTGTGATCCCACCCATTATAATAAGCATTTAAGGTGTTCAGGATCGGAGTATTAATCTGTACCAGGCAAAAATCTGAACCCGAGTGGTTTGACCCATAGGTATCATGTGCCTTGAGGGTACATCCCGTCTTAACAAAAGTGCCAGAAGGGGTTGTGCCTTCGCAGGTGGATGCTTCGTAATGAAAATAAAATTTCCAGGCATTACAGTCAGCAGCAGAAGGATAGCCGCTATTATAAATGCAGTGGTCGGCCAAAAGTACATAAGGAGTGCAATTTTGACTGGTATTATTTACCAAAGACCCAGTGCAGTTAAAAATTCCGGAGCCCACTTTGATGTCGAGCATACATACACCTTTTTTTTCATTCTGCCAGTTAGCACCTTCCGGACAGTTTATATTGACTTCACAAACATCGGAACCTTTATTGCCCTGATATTCGTCAGCCCGGTAATAATACTCAAGATCAGTTATATGTAACGAAACATTTGATTTTTGATGGTTGGGAACATATAATTCAAGGGTTAATTCATCTCCGGAAATTTTTTCATGGGTGAAAAAATGATCCTCCGTATTATTGAACGATGTGTAGGCGCCAATAGTTTGTGTTTTCTTGGCATTATATAAAAACAGCGTAGCACCTTCTGGAAGAAAAAATGATTGGTATTCCAGTCCTATAGCTTTTGCGTTGGCCGATTTAATGGTAAGCCGCCATATACTGGCATCTTCTTCCGGTATATCTGTCCAGGTACCGGCATTGTTCAGGTTAAAATCCACAGGAACAACAACCCCGATTCTATAAGCTTCACTTTTGGCGGCCCGTTCATTATCTTCAGCGGCCAATTGCAACAAATCCGGGCCCTGAACCCAAACATAGTCGATGTCGGTTGGTAAGTTCTTGTAAAAGAAACTGTGAGGGGTTCCGACTGCGTTGTCTTGTGAAAATGCCCATGTAAAACTAATACAAAGGAAAACTAATGGAAGTAGTGTTTTTTTCATTTTTTGTAGTTAATTGTTAGCTATTGATTTGAATATTGCAAAATTATGAAATTTTGCAGGCACTCATTAATATTTTGACAATTAATTTGCCATCAAATCAAAAATATTTTCTAGATCCACTTTGTCCATTAGAAAATTGTCGCCGTTTACCTTATTGGTAATCAGGTTGTTGATTATCTCAATTTTATGGCGAGAACCGAGTCCCAAATCACTTAGTTTTGTCGGGGCGCCCAGTTGTTTAAAAAACATTTCAAAACCTTGTATGGTTACCGTAGGGTCAGGAGTATTAAAGAGTTCTTTTCCCAAAAAGGAGAGTTTTTCGCCTATTTGATTTTTGAAGTATTTCATCCAAGCCGGATAAGCTATCGAAAGAGAAGCTCCATGAGGAACATCATAAAGCACCGACAGTGAATGACCTATGCCGTGTACTCCCCAGTCACCATTTTTTTTCCCGTAGGAGGTCATACCATTCAGGGCGCAGGTAGCTGCAAACATTATTTTTTCACGGTATTCGTACTTGTTGAGGTGTTTTAGGAGCAAAGGGCCATATTCCATAGCTTCTTTAATAATGGAAGAAATGAAACGGTCGGTCAATGAAGTTTCTCCTTTGCCGAAAAATCCTTCCAGCGCATGTGCCACAAGGTCAACAATTCCATAAGCCGTATAATCTGCCGGCACCGAATAGGTAAATACCGGATCAAGAAATGAATGTTTGGGAAAAATAAGCGGGCTGAAATACCCGGGTTTTTGTTTGGTCAGGTCGTTCTGAACAACGGCAAACGGGTTCATTTCAGACCCGGTGGCAGCAAGGGTCAACACGGCTATCAGGGGAATGGATCTGACCGGTTTAACTTTATTTTCCATGATATCCCAGGCGGTGTTTTGCATAGGAACAGCCAAAGCAATTATTTTTGCCGAATCAATAACGCTGCCTCCGCCCACGGCGACAATCACGTCAACCTGGTTGTCTCTTCCAACTGCGGCTGCTGCATCCACATCGCTGATAACAGGGTTTGATTTTATGCCTGAATATTCATAAACACTAGCGTTGGCTATATTAATCTGGTTTATAATCTGGCGGTAAATATCATTGGTTTTAATGGAATTTTTTCCATAAACCAGCAATACTCGCTTGCCATATTTTCCGAGCACTTTGGACAAATCGTCAATTACGCCCCGTCCAAAATGCAAACAGGTGGGGTTGTTGATAATAAAATTCTCCATATTGTAATATTTTTATTGGATAATTGATATTAAGTGCCGTCCTGTCGCCATAAAACAAATATTTCTGTTTTTTAATAAAATATTTTAAAAATATTTTTCAATGGTAATATTAATATTTGATTAACAGGCGTTTTTCGGTAGTCTTGTCGTAAAGAAGTTTTAGAATAAAAACCCCTTTGGATAAATTTAGCTTGTTTGAATTTATAAATACATTGTGTTTTCCTTCCGGATATACTTCATCTGCTATCAGTATTTCCCTTCCCAGTAGGTCTGTAATAGTCAGCTTTATCCGTTGCTCACCTTTTGCATAGAAAGAAAGAGTGGTGTTTTCATTGAAAGGGTTGGGATATACCTCAATAATTTGGTCATTGACATTTTCGTCAATGGCAGTGGCAGTGTTTACGGTTACGCCGTCTGAGTTGCATATGGTTTCAAGACCGGCACCATTGACAGTTTTTATGCTGAAATAATAGGATTGGCCGTCTGTAAGGGCCAGTCCTGTTCTGGTTACTGAAGTATTCAGGGCATTGTCGGTCCATGAGGTAACATCTGTGGCTCCCTGCGAAGTCCCAATGGCATACCAGTATTTTGTAATGCCGGAGTTGGAATCAATCGAGGAGGCCCAATTGGCCGAAAGCGTCGTAAGGGAGGACGTGGTGCTGAGGTCATTGCCGGTGCCATCATTAACGGCAGTACATAACGGATGCGTCCAATCTACATTGATGTTATAGTAGTCGATAGCGGAAAGATTACCTGCGGCATCGTTGACAATGGATTTTACTTTAGCCCCATAGGTGGCAGGGTTGGGGTTTTGAAAACGAATATCTTTTGTTGGTGATGCGCCAACAGTAATTGTAACGGAAGGATATCTCGACCTGTAAACTTTTATTTCGTTGAAGTATACCTTGCTGTGCCCGGTGCGGAAAGAAAAATGGTTTGCCGTGGTTGTCAGCGGATTGGGGTCAGTCCATGTCCCGAGAAGGATATTGTCGCGGTACACCGAAATTTTTCCCGTTATTCTGTCGTGGATAACTTTGATATTATACCATTGACCTAAAGTAGTAACAATATTGTTAATAACAAATACCTGTGTAAACACATCGTTTTCTACACGGTAAAATTCCAGTTTAGAAGTTTCCTGCCTGAAAAAGATAAAGTAGGAATTTCCCCTGTTGGTAAGGCTTCCGTTATCGCAATAAAAATGGATACCAAACCGGTGCTGATTTGTTCCACAGGTAGCCGGGTCCATTTTTACATTAAAATCATATAAATATCTATTAGAGAGTCCCTGATTTAAAGCCGCATAAATATTGGTGTTGTTCACCGAAGTGTCTGTCTGGATGAGGCATCCGCCATTGACAACCCAGGTGCCTCCCGCTGCCGGAACCGACCAGACAGAAGACACATAACTGTCAAAATTATCCCCAAAGAAGCCTCTTGAGGCATTGGCATGCCATTCTGTGCCATCGTATTCAAGAACCTGGTAATAGCGTTTTTCTATACCTGATCCGCCAGTATTGTCCGTATCGGTAAAGTCGGCCGTAAAATCCTGTGTTTGCCATGTCCCCGTAACACTTGCAACGGTTGTCGGAGCAACAATATCTGGTTGTACCGATGTCCAGGTCGCTGCCCAACCGGCTGCCGTTGTTGCGCAATCGGAGCGCCATTCGATAAAAAGTGCTCCTCCGGTAATAGTGATGGTGGTGGGCGCCACGGTATTGTATCTGCCAATTAACGGTGCAAATTCATTGGTGCCATTATAAATATACAGAAAGTCATAATCGGCTTCCACATTAAAGGAAGTAAAAGTCAGGGTGATGCTGGTGGCTCCTCCAGCCGGCTGAATAAGCCAGAATTTTCGTTCGTCATTGGAGTAATTGGCGCCACTACCACCCGTATCATAAAAAGAACCGGAAGCCGCCGTATAGTTGATAACTGGTGTTGTATTATTCATCAGTTTGTAATAATAATCCCAGTTCCAGTTTATTCCGGGGTCAGTATGTGTCTGGTCGGGATAATGCTGATGTCCTCTTATCTTTGTGCAGGCCGTTACGCCGCCCAAATCGTGCAGGCCGTCGTCCAGTTGAGTACCGTTATCCAATGTTTCACGAAAAAATGTTCTGAGAGGGTTGATGCCGTATGCAGCGCAAATATCCCGCGAAAGTGCTGCCGAACTCTGATACATGGCTTCGGTGTACCATTGCGGATCGTCCACATATCCTTCATGTTCATAACCTATGGTATAAGAATTTGCCGAGCCTACATGCCATGCCTTGTTAGACTCAAGAACCATCTGACAAAGCTGGCCGTTGGAAGATTTTACCACATACTGGGTGGAAACCTGCGAGGAGGTATTTTGAAACCAGCTTATACATCCGGCATAACTTCCCTGTACTGTGTGCATAACAAGGGCTGAGATGGCTGTACCGTTTCTTGAACTATAATTGGGTGAGGTCACCCAGTTGCAATTAGTAAAATTATAATCAGGGCACGTGGTTTTTGTTCCCAGGGACTTATAACGACAGCCATTATCATTTTCAATGGATTCCTCAGCAAAAAACAAACGTGGACTGTTAAAAATTTTAAGATTATTTTTTCCGAATAATTTACTTAAGTCAAATGAATATTTTGGGAAATTGTATTTTGCCTGATTTCCAGGATTATTCAAAAAAACAAAAACGTCAAATATCTGGGAGTTTAATGCAAAATCATTTCCTACTTTATTGTCTTCAACAGGAATTTCGCTAAGCATAACCAGGGTGTTATAAATTTTTTTCGACAATTGCTGGCTGGTGTCCGGTAAGGTCATGCTATATTGAAATGCCGAGGCATAGGCAAGAATGTTTTTTCGCGGATTGTTGATAATATCCAGAACCGGAATGGATGAAAGCGCAGATACCGTGGTTAAGTTTTCGCGAAAATAGTTTTTGCCATCAAGCACCAAACCCATAACGCCGTATGAGGCCGGAATGCCTGTACAGCCCGGTTCTTCCACCTGTGGATTGATATGACGTATGCGTGTGTTGGTATAGGCCACGGCTTCAAGCACGCCAGCGGGAACAGCCGGGTTTAATTGGTAAGCTTCTTCAAAATATTGCCTGTAAGGGTAGTTATTTTCGGATTGTTGTGCAAAAGCGGCAGACAGGGGAATTAATATTACAATCAGTAGTAAAAATTTCTTCATAAATCATACTTTTTTACAAATATAAAAAGAAACATTGAAAAAAAATCGGAGATTTTCGTTTTAATACCTCCGATCTGCGGTAATTTACATAGATGGCATCTTTGACTTACAATTAATGCAAAAAGGCATCATATACTGTTTGCTGTATATTTTGGCGAATCCGATATGTATTTATTTTCTGATTGGAAATTTTGGGATATACCCTGTTGGATAAAAACACATATACAAGGTCGTTTTCCGGATCTGCCCAAACACAAGTACCTGTAAAGCCTGTATGCCCGTATGTTGACAATGATGCGCCGGGGGCCACCATTTTGGCATCCGCTTTACCTTTTCGATCGAAGCCCAATCCGCGGTAAGTTCCGCCCTGTGCCGTGGTAAAGAGTGCCACGGTCTTTTCGGAAAAATAACGGACACCGCCATAAGTTCCTTTATTAAGCAACAGTTGCATCAGTACACCCAGATCGTGGGCATCGGAAAAAAGGCCGGCGTTGCCTCCGACACCTCCCAACAGAGCCGCCATTGGGTCGTGAACATAACCATGGATCAACTGTTTTCTGAAATATTTTTCATCCTCGGTAGGCACTATTTCTTTCTTTTCATATTTTTCCAAAGGATGAAATCCTATGCGGTTTAGGTTGAGCAACGCAAAAAAAGACTGGTCGAGGTATTTGTCAAGCTGAGTTTTGGCGACTTTTTCCACCACTTTCATTACCAGATAAAAGTTCAGGTCGCTATACAGGTAATCCTTATTTTGGCTCATCCACATCTGCTTGGCCAATTGCCAGAGCGAGTCCTGAATCACGTTGCGCAGAAATAAATTCTTTGCAATTTCCAGTTTATAATCCGGTGACCGGTTTTTTGAAAAAACATAACGCAACAGGGAATCCTCTTCTGCATCAAGCAAGGCCGTATCGATACCGGTAACGTAATCGTATTCCCCGTTGGCAGTTGATGTAATGCTTTCTGGCGTTGTACCCGTCATATTCTCCATCTGTTTTTTCATAATTTTCAACGCTGACTTCGGCGAAATAAACAAACCTATCGGTAATCCCTCGGGTAATCCGGATTTATGTGTGAGCAATGCGCGCAAAGTAACAAAGTTGAGCTTAGAAAATCTCACTTTTTGCCCGCAGGCATTTTTGTCAAGGTCGTCGAAATAATAATTCAGCGTGGTGTCGAGTTTAATTTTCCCCTTGTCGTAAAGAGCCATCAGCGCCAGCGTAGTGGCCGCCACTTTTGTTACCGAAGCCACATCATAAAGATCAGTATTTTTAACTTTCTCTTTTTTGTCGTAAGTATGTGTGCCGAAGCTTTTATTATAAAAAACTTTTCCGTTGCGGGCAAAAAAGACCTGGCATCCGGGGAATGCGCCGTTTCCGATAGCAAAGTTGATAATAGAATCTATTTTATAAAGTCTGGAGCCGTTGACGCCAGCATCTTCGGGCGAAGTATATTTAAACCGGATAGCCTGGTCTACCGCAATTCCATCCTTATAACAAAATTCCTGTGAACAGGAATAGGGCATAGTGCCCTTTACGGTTTCTCCGCCAAAAATCACTGAACAGAGGTTTTGCCCCGCACAGGGGACTATACACGGGCTCCAAAGCATACAGGGTGCACGATCAAATATGCCCAAAAACCGGGTGCTTCCAATAACGGTCAGTACGAGTTTTTTCTTTCGGGATAATTTTTCTATCAGCAGCCTGAATTTTTCTGCATGGGCATAAAGGTCGGGGGACTCGAACACGTTTAGTAGAATTAATGTAGCTGATGACAGCCACGGTCCGGCATCCTTGAGAGCCTCATCGGGATTAGTATACCGACGGCCTGTTGCAGATGTGGAATAATTCTTCAGGGCATTAAAAAATTCATTGTCTGATTTATTACCAATTTGCAGCACAGCAATTTTTTCTTTTTCATAACGGCGAAGCGGCACGATGTTTTCGCGGTTGTTGAGCAGTACTGCCGAAGCCTCAACTACTCTATGATATAACTGCTTGCTTCTGGCCGAGGTGCAAACAAAGTCCGCACTGTCGGCATTGGTTGCCAGCATGTTGTTTTGCAACACCCACGATTTAATCATTAATATGCGTTTTACCTTTTTGTCCAGCACATCCCCTGCAATTTTTCCATTAGCAATGCCCTGGATGATTTTGGTTGCAAGTTCCTTTTTTCCCTCATTAAGAACAAGCATGTCGCAGCCCGAATTAAGTATGGTATAAGCCGCTGATTCGTCCTGTAACGGTTGCGAAAAACAGGACAATATCAGTCCCTGGTATTTGTATGTATTAACAAGCGAATCGCAGGTCTTGGTTCCGTTACAGTTCACTAAAACACTTTGCAATCCACTGCAGGCAAGACCGGACAAAACCTTCTTCCGTAACGAATCGAAAGCAGGTAAATCAAAAGCTGGCGTATTTTCTTCACTATTGTTAAAACCATGTGCGCATGCTAAAATGCCGGCTTCCCGAAACAAACGGTTTTGTTTAAGCAGTTTTTTTTGTAATCCACTGATAAATGAAATACTTGACCTGTCGTAAGGGATATCCTGATTGGCGGTTATTGCCTGTAGTGGCAAGAGCATGTTGATGTGTATTCCGTAATGCTTCATTTGCATGGTGATATGCTCCGACAAGGTTTTTATGAGGTTTGTGTCATTTAACAGATCGATACCAGGCATGGTTGCACAGGTAGAAAGACTATCGTCGGGACTGCAAAAACCGCAGGGTGCATTAACTGCAAATAATATCGGAACCCGGGTGTTTTCCCCGAGAAGCCTTGTGGTTTGGCCCAGCCGGCGGGCAGAACCTGCCGCAATATATATCCCGCCAGGTTTCACGGCTTTTACTTCCTCAATCAGTATTTCTTTTTTTTGATTGGTATTAATGCAGGTCATCAGCAGTTGCCCGGCTTTTTCTTCCACACTCATACAGGCCATCAGCGAATCTGCCCATGCTGATTTTTGTGACAAAAACGCTACGCTTGTGTTTTGCAGCTCCGGAGTATTGATGTTCTTCTTCTTGAAAAAAAATGCGAACACAGCAATAACCGCAACACAAATAATGATTGCAAAAAATATCTTTTTTTTATGCGGGTATATCCAGGCTTTTATCATTTGAAATATTGTGCAATGCGAATATACAAACAAAAGGCATTCGTTCTGCGGATGCCTTTATAACAAAGTGAAAAGGCCGTTACACAGGGTAATGATAATTTCCTGAAGTTTTTTGTTCCGTTTCTGCTTTGCAGCGCGGCGAAACATTAACGGGGAAACCCTTTGCAACAGCCTTTTATTTTATGCGAATCAGTCTAATTAAAATATCACCATATCGAAGGGCAGACGTGTCTGTATGCCTTTCTGGGCTTTTATGTTTTTCAGGTGTTCATAATAAATATAGTTTTCGCCCAGAGTATTTTTGAGTTGTGTTTCTGACGACTCTTCCATCAGCTCTTCGAAGATTTGTGTGAAGGGGTCTTTAAATTTGGGATACACCACAATTTTATAATCGGTAAGATTTGCTTTCTTTGCTGCGTCATCAATAGCATTTTGCAAGCCACCAATTTCGTCAACCAGACCGATACGTTTTGCGTCAAGCCCTGTCCACACACGGCCCTGACCAATAGAGTCCACATCTTCGGGTTTCATTTTACGGCCTTCGGCAACATGGCCGACAAAAACCTTATAAATATTTTCCACCTGATTGGTCAATACTTTTGTTTCGTATGGCTGCATGGGGCGGGTTGCAGCTATGTAATCGGAATACTCATTGGTTTTTACCACATCAAAGGTAATTCCGAGTTTGTTTTTAAAGAATTTTTCAAGGTTGGGCACCACGCCAAAAACACCTATTGATCCGGTAAGGGTGTTGGGCTGAGCATATATTTTTCCAGCCCCGCAGGCAATGTAATATCCGCCCGATGCAGCCACATCACCCATAGAAACAACCACTGGTTTTACTTTTTGGGCCAGAACCACTTCGCGCCAAATGACTTCTGAGGCTAGGGCGCTTCCTCCCGGAGAATTTATCCGCAGGACAATGGCTTTTACCGAACTGTCGTTACGGGCAAGCCTTATGGATTCGGATAATTTATCTGAGCCGATTTCTTTTTCATCGCCTTCGCCAGCCCCTATCTGGCCAATGGCGTACACCAGGGCAATCTTCTTTTTGCCTATTGAAATTTTTTCTTTGCCTTTAACCTTAAAAAATTTGGCAGCAGTAATAAAATGAATATCTTCTTTTTCGCTTATCCCTAGTTTGGCGCGTAACTCGGCCAGCACCTCGTCACGGTACAACAATTTATCCACCAGTTTGTTTTTTACGGCATCTTCTGCTAACTGTATTTTCAGACTGTCGGCTATCATATTAAGGTCTTCAGCAGCTATTTTGCGCTGGGTGGCAATGCCATCAACCATTTGCTGCCATAAAACATCGAGCAGTTTTTGGTATTGTTCGCGGTTGGCCTGGCTCATTTTATCCAGTATATAAGGTTCCACGGCGCTTTTGAATTTTCCGTGACGGATAATCTGTGTCTGGATATCAAGTTTTTCGAGAGTCCCTTTAAAAAACATCAGCTCGGCGGCCAGGCCTTTTATTCCTACACATCCCTGCGGATTCAGGTAAATTTTATCGGCTACCGTGGCCATGTAATATGCCCTCTGGGTATAATCATCACTGTAACTGATGATAAATTTTCCTGATTTTTTGAATTGCAGCAAAGCATTTCTTACCTCCTCAATGGTTGCCATACCCGAAGGGATATCTGTAAGGTCCAGAAAAATTCCTTTTATTTTATCGTTTTTTGCTGCATTATCGATGGTTTTAAGCAGATGATCGAGGCCCATGACCTTATCGCTTTTCATGGAGAAAAAATTTAAATCTCCTAAAGGATTTTCAGAAGTGCGGTCGGGAATAGCCTGATCTAATTTTAGCGTAAGTACTGAATTTTGTTTTACTTCCACTGCGGTTTTTTTGCTAAAAGAAGCCAGCGAAACCATCATGGAAATAAAAATGATAAACATTATCAGCGACAGCAGGAGGTATCCGGCCATTGATGCAAACATCATTTTAAAAAACTCTTTCATAGCTTGTTTTGTTTTTGGTTTATTTTAATCTTTTGTAAAAATACTATATAAAAAACATTTTTTGGACAACCGAACCAAATATTTGTTACAATTCGGTATTTTTTCTTTAATGATTTTTATACTTTTGATTTTTCAAATACACAAAAAATGGTTTGTTTTTGTTTGGGCAGCAACGTGGGCGACCGGGCGGCATATCTGAAAAATACGCTTGAACTGTTGACAGAGAATTTCGGTACAGCAAGCAAAATTTCGTCGATTTATGAAACCGAACCATGGGGTGTAAGCAAACATGACGACTACCTGAATATGGTGGCTGCATTTGAAACGGCACTCTCTCCCGAAAAAGTGTTCATGATTGCTTCTTCCATTGAAAAAAAGCTTGGCCGTATAAGACGAACCGGGAGAATTGATCCCCGCACCATCGACATCGACATTCTGTTTTACGATGATCTGGTTATTAACAAAGACGACCTGATTATTCCGCACCCTCGTATTGCATCACGGAGATTTGTGCTGCAACCGTTAGCTGAAATTATGGAGCATTTTGTTCATCCTGTATTCGGAAAAACCATTGCGGAATTATTTTCCCAATGTTCAGACAATTCTCTTGTGGTTAAAACAAAAATAAATTTATTTTTGCATTGATGTATGATTTTATCGCCATAGAAGGAAATATCGGTGCCGGCAAAACTTCGCTGTCCACACGGATTGCAAGCCAGTTTGATGCAAGGCTTATCCTGGAACAATTTGAAGACAACGCGTTTCTTCCAAAGTTTTACCGCGACCCTGAAAAATATGCCTTTCCACTGGAACTAACATTCCTGGCTTCGCGATACCAGCAGTTAAAAGAACAACTAACCAATAAAGACCTGTTTAAAACGTTCACCATCTCGGATTATTACATCTATAAATCGCTGATTTTTGCAAAAAAAACACTTCAGGATGACGAGTTGGCTTTGTACACACGTCTTTTTAACATCATCAACGGGACCTTGCCCAAGCCCGACCTTCTTGTTTATCTATACGTAGAAGTCCCACGTCTTAAGCGAAACATCATTACACGAGGCAGAGAATATGAACAAGACATTGAGCACGATTACCTGGAACGCATACAAAGCGGGTATTTTGATTTTATCAAACAGCAAACCGACCTCCGCATCCTGATTCTTGATGTTAACCAGGTAGATTTTGTGCACAACGAAACCGATTATGAAAAAATTCTCAATATTATCATGAGAGAATATCCCGTTGGTATTCAACGCATTGTAGTATAATAAGACCGGGATTTTAGTGCCATCGGAAATGCTATTCATGGTAAACCCCTGTTTTTTCTGATAAGTCCTATTGGGTTTTCCACCCCGGGCAGATAAATTCCAACAAAGATTTCTATCTATTCCCTTTCGGCGAATTAGAATTATTCATTTTAATTTTAGTAGAACACTTTTTTAAAAAATATTGATATAACTTTTGTTAAAAAGCCTCGTAATAAAGATATAATCAAAATATTGATTAACTTTGTTTTAACTATTTTGAAAAACCGAAAACAATTAACCTGATATTAATGCGCCATTTATCATATGCAACAGCACATACAGTTATAAAACACTCTCTGGTCAAGAAATAAAAATCGTGATGGAGAAGAGTGGTAAAATAAAAATTTTCACACATTTATTTATTTTTATGACGGTATTGTTTTTAAATGTTTTTTAGTTTATGTTTAAAAATCAAATCTTTAATTAATTTTGCATTCTTAATCTTTAAAACTTAAAACTATGGGTATCGTAAAAGAATTTAAAGAATTTGCCGTAAAAGGCAACATGATGGACATGGCCGTTGGTATCATTATTGGTGCCGCTTTCGGCAAAATTGTCAGTTCACTGGTTAACGACATTATCATGCCCCCGCTGGGAAAGCTGCTGGGCAATGTCAACTTTACTGACCTGTATTATGCCATGGATGGAAAAGTGTATGAGAGCCTCGCGAAAGCCAAAGAAGCAGGAGCCCCTGTTTTTGCGTACGGAAATTTTATTCAGACCGTCATCGATTTTTTGATTATTGCCTTTGTCATATTCATGATTATTAAAGGAATGAACAGCCTGAAGAAGAAAAAAGAAGAAGCTCCAGCAGCTCCTCCTGCACCTACCAAAGAGGAAACATTGCTGACTGAAATTCGCGACATTCTGAAAAACAAGTAGTGTATGGTAATATCAAATTTAAGAAACATGAAAAAAGTACTATTAATTTTTTTCCTGATGGCCGGTTCATTGCTGTATGCACAGGAAAAAATTGAAACCGTAGCAAAACCAATGGACCGGGCTGCCGGTGATTCTGTTAAAGCATGGACCATACTTGCTACCGGTGCGCTGAATATTACTCAGGCAGCCTTTTCAAACTGGGCTGCCGGTGGTGAAAATTCTATCGGCTTCGGGGCACTTGCTAACATAAAAGCCGACTACAAAAAAGGGAAACATTCCTGGAAAAACAATCTGGGATTAGCTTATGGCTTTCAGTTTTTGGGAAAAGGCAGCAACGCCCGATTCACCAAAACGGATGACAAAATTGAATACACTACTTCTTATGGTTATGCCGTTTCAAAACATTGGGATGTTACCTTTCTGGCAAACTTCCGCACGCAGTTTTCCAATGGATATAATTATCCCAACGACAGCGTGGCCATATCGAAATTCATGTCGCCGGGCTACCTGGTGGCCGGTATTGGTATGAATTATGTTCCTGCAGAATATTTCCAACTGTATATGTCGCCAGCCGCAGGAAGGTTTACCTTTGTTACTGATCAAACTCTGGCCAATGCCTGTGCTTTTGGTGTGGATTCGGCAAAACACATCAAAGGTGAATTCGGTCCTTATATACGCGCCGTCTTCAATAAAGAGGTGTTTAAAAATATTACCCTCAATACTTCCCTGGAACTGTTCTCGGATTACCTGAAAGATTTCGGAAATGTGGACGTAAACTGGAACGTGCTGATTGGTATGAAAGTAAACAAATGGCTGTCGGCTACCATACAGACTCAACTGCTTTACGATGACGATATCATGATTAAATCAACGCCATCATCAAATCCCGGTCCGCGCACCCAATTCAAAGAAGTAATCGGCATAGGGCTTTCTTATACATTTAATCATTAAGAAAACACATACCCATTAATAAAAAACCTCATGTGCGAAACGTGAGGTTTTTTTATTTTTGGAGCAAATTTTTATTATGAAAAAGACAAAAAATTCGGAACTGAACCGTCTTAGTGTGGAAGCATTTAAAGAGGCAAGAAAAAATCAATTTGTAGTGGTGCTGGATAACATCAGAAGTATGAACAACATTGGCTCGGTATTTCGTACCAGCGATGCCTTCAGAGTGGAAAAACTTGTGTTGTGCGGCATCACCGCCACCCCCCCGCACCGCGAAATACATAAATCAGCACTTGGCGCTACAGAATCGGTAAGCTGGGAATATGCTGAAACTACTAAACAGGCAGTGGCCGGATTAAAAGAAAACGGATATATCGTGGTTGCCATCGAACAAACCGATACCAGCATCAACCTGAAGGATTATTATCCCCCAGTCTCTGAAAAAATAGCCTTGGTCTTTGGCAATGAAATAAACGGAATAGACGAAGATGTACTTGATTTGTGCGATTTTTCAGTTGAAATACCGCAGTTTGGCACCAAACACTCCTTTAACATTTCGGTCAGTGCCGGAATAATTTTGTGGGATATGGTAACAAAATTGGGAAAAATATAGTAAAAGGCCAAAAGTGCCAGTTTATAGCAGTTTTCGACTATCGTTAAAAGCATTTTTTTATTTTTTTTTAAAATGTGTTAAATACTTTTCTATATTTGTAAACCAAAATCAACAAGGTTTCTTTTATTAACGTTAAAAAATATATTTTATGAAACATTTCAACTTTAAATTAATTGCTGTTTTATTTCTGGCAGCAGTAATGTTCACAGGCTGCGGGTTAAGCAAAATGATTAAGAAATACCCGACAGTAAAATACACGGTAACTCCAGAGGTTCTTGAAACTCATGGTGGTAAAATTTCCGTTGGTATTAGTGGGACTATTCCTCCGAAATATTTCAACAAAAAAGCTTCGGTAACCATCACTCCGGTATTGAAGAGTATGGACGGAACCACCCTGGCTACTTTGAAATCAATAACACTGAAAGGTGAAAAAGCTACAGGCGAAGGTCAGACAATAAAATACAAAGAAGGCGGAAGCTTTTCCTATACCGATGTGGTTAATTATACCGAAAATATGAACATGTCGGAATTGGCTATCGGCCCCCTGGCCACCAAAGGCAAAAAAGTTGACGTTCCCCTGGGAACTAATAAACTGGCTGATGGAGTAATTTATACCTCCACCCGTATTGAAAGGGAAGAAGATTTTCAAACTGCAGAACATGGATATGAATTGGAAACCATCATCACCAAAAAAGGAAACCTTTATTTTGATTACAACAAATCAAATCTTAACCTCAGCATGCCTTTGAACAAGGACGAAAATAATAAAGCCATGCTTAACGACTCCCTGATGAATTTCCTCGGCCTCAACTGGAAAATTAAAGGTATCAGCATCAATGCATGGGCATCACCTGAAGGCGAACTGACACTGAACCAGAAACTTTCAGATGAACGTGGCGTTACTGCACAAAAATGGTTTACCGAAAAAATCAAGAAAATGATCAAAGACAAAAAATTGGTCGGTATTAAAAAAGCCGAAGAATTACAAGTTTTGGTCAATTCGAAAGGCGAAGATTTTGACGGTTTCATGAAAGCTCTCAATGCTTCAAATATTCCTCAAAAACAAACTATTGCCAATGTAATTCAAAGTCAGGCTACCAAAGCCGAAAGAGAAAAATCAATTAAAGACATGACCGTTATTTATGGCGAAATTGAAAACATGCTTTCTGTTCTTCGCCGCGGCGAGTTTGTTATTGATTGTTATCTGCCAAAGAAAACCAAAGAAGAAATCATTATGCTCTCTACTACATCTCCCGACAAACTTGATAACAAAGAATTACTGTATTCTGCTACCCTCACCGAAGATGTGGCTACAAAATATCTCATCTATAAAGCTGCTACCACACTTTATCCCAACGATTGGAAAGGTTTCTGCAACGCCGGAAATTGCGCTCTGCAACTTGGTAAACTCGACGAAGCTAAAAACTATCTGGAAAAAGCCAATCAGTTGAATCCCAATAACGGACAAATTAACTACAACCTTGGCGTGCTTTCATTCTGGAATAAAGACGATGCTGCTGCACAGACTTATATGAACAATGCCAAATCAAAGGGTATTGATGTAAGCCACAACGAAGCCCTCCTCAAAATCAGACAAGGCGACTATGCCGGAGCTATCACCTCTTTCGGCGGTAAAAAATGCAAATATAACCTCGCCCTTGCTCAACTGCTTTCAGGCAACAACACCGCCGCAAAACAAACCCTTGATTGCACCAAGCCGCAAAATGCTGCCGTTTATTACCTGACCGCAGTAAACGCTGCCCGCACATCAAACACCGCAGTGATGTATGAATACCTTACTAAAGCCGTTAAGGCCGATTCCAAATACAGAAAAGAAGCTTCAGAAGACAGAGAATTCTTGAAATATTTCAAGGAAGCTGCTTTCCAGGATGCTATTAAATAATCTACAGACAACTCAAAAAAAACTCCGGTATCAAACCGGAGTTTTTTTTTGCTCTGTACCAAAAACTGTTGGCAATAGGTTCTTATTTCCTATCAAACATTTTCATCGGCATATAGCAAAAAAATAGTTTCATGAATCAACATTTCATAAGGAGGAAAATTAGTATTTTAACGAAAAATTACGGCCATGATAATAGCAAAAGACGGTGATGTGGTTTTGCGGGAGTTGACGAAATCAGATATTCCCAAACTTGCCGAATATGCCAACAACGAAAAAGTAAGCATCAACCTGAGGGATGCTTTTCCTTCACCTTATACGGAAGCAGATGCCCGGCGCTTTATTGAGATGGTTGACCGGCAATGTCCCAGGACTTTTTTTGCCATTGCATATAAAGGCAATTATGCTGGAAACATAAGTTTATTGCCCGGTATCGACGTGTATAAAAAAAGTGCGGAGATAGGCTATTTTATTGGCGAACCGTTCTGGAACAAAGGCATCATGACAAAGGCCGTCATTTTGGTTACCCAATATGGATTTGAACACTTAGATATTGTAAGAATTCATACAGGAGTGTTCGACTTCAATAAAGCTTCACGGCGGGTACTTGAAAAATGCGGGTTTGTTAAAGAAGGTGTTTTTCAAAAAGCAATTTTCAAAAAGAATAATTTTTATAACGAAATCAGGTATGCTTTAATAAAAGATGATAAGTACCACCTGTGATTATTAACCCAAAATTACATTCAATAATCCGGTATTATGCATTAGAAAATTTTGCATAAATCAGAACTTAAAAACAGGAAGCACTAATTGTTAGTGAGTTACAAACCCACCGGCAACAATACTTCCTGTTCCCAAAACCATTCAATTATTTTTACACAAAATCAAACCGCATATTATGAACCTTTCCGGCGGCTTTCGCATGAGAGCACAAATCCATATCTTCCAGGGTGTTGAATACGTAATACTTCAGCATTTCGCTGTTAGAATCGGATTCAAGGATATTAAGCCGGCCGTTGGCATCATAGTTGAAACTAACGAGCACAAAAACTTTCAGACCCAGTTCAATAGCTTAGTCGGGATAAACCACCAGTTCGCGCACCTCATTTAACAGTACCTGACGATAGGGCGGTTCGACCGCCTTGATTTCATCTGGACTTTCCGCCAGAGATGCAGGAATAAAAGCTATTACTATTTTTTTATCGTTTTCATAATTTTGTCATTCAAATTAAAATAGACTAATTATAAACACGGGTACAATAAAGCACCCTTTAAAAGCAAGTTTTTTTTTAAAAAATTCTTAAAAACTCTTAAGTCCGGCTTTTCTGCAACTATCTTTTTGTTTTTCAGTGCGTTTGTAATTGTACTGATACAGGGCTGATTCCCAATCGCCGTACATGGCATTGGGTAATATTATAAAGCGTTTACCAAATTCGCTTCTTAAACTGTCAACTTTATATTCCCTGGTGCCGGCGGGTTGTTTATCGAATCCGCTGATAAAATCCGACAAGTTGTCACCTATCAGCAGGCTGATATGATATTTTCCGGCAATTTGCTGACGGTATATTTCTTTATTGGTTGACACCGTCTTTAGCATGAGGTGCTCGTTGTCGGCAAAAGGAAATCCTTTCTCTTTAAGGTTTTTCAGTGTTCCTTGGCGTTGGTCTTCCATGCGGTTTGAGACATAAAATACCTCGGCACTATTGGAGGCAACATAATTCAAAAAGTCTAAAGTGCCGGGCAATGCCTCAGCAATGCCTTTGTTGCACCATTCGTCCCATTGGCTTGGATAAGAAATATTTTCCAGCACGCATTTGGCCTGGTAAGGGCTGTTGTTGAGCATCGTTTCATCAATATCTACCACTACGGCTCTTTTTTTGGCCACTGATGCATTTAATAAGTCCTGCTCAAACATCAGCCTGGCCAGCCGAAACGACTGATAATACAAAGCTTTTATTTCAGCAGACTGCTGGTGGTATAGCACCGCCATTTCCATGTAATTATTATCTTTTGAAAAATCTGTTACGGTGGCTTTTTCGGCGTTTTTACAGGCCGGGATAACAAATAGTAAGATGCTGATAAAAATTAAGGTTAATTTTTTCATTTTTTGGTTTAAATTATTTACAAATTCCTCTGATAATACAGTTGTACAAACAGACTATAAAAATAACTGGAAATAAAATAAAACATCAAATATTTTATTCAAATAATTCAAGGTAAAGAAAAATTCTGCTGCTATTTTCCAGTTTTAACAAGTTCTACGCGTTTTTCTTCTCTATAATCGGGTATTTTTTTTAAATTTCTCAAATAATCTATTATACCCTCGGCAGTAGTTCTGAACAATCCTTGTCCTTTATCTTTATGATCGTATTTATACACCGACGCCATATAGTTATTCATGACCACGGTATAGGTTTTATCCATTTCCAAGGGGTTACCGTCGGTAGTAAAAAACTGTATATCCGTAAGTACGCCTTTTTCAGTGAGTAGATATTTTGATTTTATTCCCGAAGGATAAATGGCGCTGCTGTCATCAATGGTAAAGGCCGCCAGGTGCAACGCTTTAAGCTCGTGTCCGGTGAGTTTAAATAAAACCATTTCGTTGCCAAAAGGATCCATGGTATAAATATCCATCACACTGACATTGCCTTTGTCCAAATGATCGATACGTACGCCGCCCGGGTTGGCCAGTGCAATATCGGCACCGGCTGCGGCACGTATGCCGTCCACCATTAGGTAGCCAAGCTGTTCGTAAGATGTAAAATCGGCGGTAGCTTCTGCAATGGTTTCCTTAAGCTGAGGGTTATTGCTAAATTGATTAACCATAGCGCGGATATCCAACCGTTCTTTTCCTTTATTTCCAACAGTCAGGAGTTGCATGGTTTTAGTTTCCACCTTGTTATCTTTCAAAGTGAGTTTTATGAGTGTAGCATATTTAAGTTTACGTTCAGCCTGAGTAATAAGTATGCCATTGTGCAGTTGTTCTTTATCAACACGGGTATGCGAATGGCCGCCGATGATGAGATCGGCTTTTCCTGCCGGAAGCTGGCCGGCCAAAGCGACATCCTCTTCAAAGCCCATGTGGTTGAGAAAAACAAAAACATGGGCGCTGTCGGCCAGATAAAGAAATTCTTTTGCTGTTGCATAAGGGTCTCTGAAACTAAATCCCTTGACGTTGTCGGGATGACAGTCGGGGATGCCACCTTCGTTGATGTTTAAAAGCGAAACAAAAACTATGCGGATGCCATTTTTGGTGGAAATTATTGAATAAGGTTTTATATGGTATCCGCCCCCTTCAGGGAGCACAGTATTGGTGCCAACAAAATCAAAAGTCGCACTCTGGGTATTTTTTGCAAAACCTTGCGGCTTGGAGTCAAATTCATGGTTGCCAACCGCTGAAACGTCAAATTTTACAGCATCCATCAGCGCTATCATGGGCATCCCCTTTTCGCGATACTGGTCGTTTACCGGGTTCCCGGTCTGGTTGTCGCCGGCCGATACAAGCAGCATATCGGGATAGAGGGCTCTAAGGCTGTCTACCATGAAGGCAAAACGCGGAAAGTTGTCAATGGCTGCATGCATGTCGTTTACAGCCAGTATTTCCAGTGTTTTTGTTTCGGGTGTCGGTTGCGATGCCTGGCGTACAGGATGACAGGCCACAATTATAGTGAAAAGAACAATCGGTGCTAACCGCATAATTTTTTTACAGAAAACAAAGTGTTTCATAGGGTTATTTTATGGTTTTTATATACAGTTGATTGCCATCGGAGAGCCTGCCGTCGGGGGCGGCATAATTTCCATAGGGGTCGGTTACCACCGGAAAAATCTTTGGAAATTTCTTTTTGTGCAGCGAATAATATGTGCGTACGGCATCGGCTATAGTCGCCCCGCCAAACAGTTCGAGTTCGGTTCTGTTGATGCGTATTTTCATCGCCGTCAATTTGTCTGCAAGATAATGATTTTGCCATTATTTGTTATCAATACCTGCCTGATATTTTTTATTTTGATATAAGCGGGACAGGACTTTTTAAGCCAACCACCTGCTGACGGGTTGAAATTGCAAAAAAAATCCAGGCAAATTTTGCCTGGATTTTTTTTGATGTATGAAAATACTATTTGTCGTATTTCATTTCAGCTTTCATTACATAGCTCTTATACCTCCATTTGGCATTTTCTTCAGCCGCTTTAAACAGGGCTTCCGCTTCTTCGGGGAAAGTGCTTTTCAGTGAGGTGTAGCGGACTTCTCCAGCCAGGAAATTCTGGAATTCTTCCCATTTAGGCTCTTTCGAGTCGAGGGTAAATGGATTTTTTCCTTCGTTTTCCAAGAGGGGGTTATAACGGTACAGGTGCCAGTATCCGGCTTCCACTGCGCGTTCGGCTTCCTGCTGAGATTTTCCCATTCCGGCACGCAGCCCGTGGTTGATACAGGGAGCATACGCAATAATCAACGAAGGTCCGGGATAAGCTTCTGCTTCTTTTATGGCTTTAAAGTACTGTGCATAGCTTGATCCGATTGCCACTTGCGCTACATAAACATACCCATAAGACATTGCCATCATGCCTAAGTCTTTTTTGCGGATACGTTTTCCGGAAGCGGCAAATTTTGCAACGGCAGCGATAGGCGTCGATTTGGAAGCCTGTCCACCGGTATTGGAATACACTTCGGTATCGAGGACGAGCACATTTACATCTTCGCCGGAAGCCAACACGTGATCCAGTCCGCCATAACCTATATCATAAGCCCAGCCGTCACCGCCGAATACCCAGATAGATTTTTTCACCAGGTAATCTTTAAGCTCAATAATTTGTTTTGCCAACGGATGTGTAGACTTTTCGATCAGGGCTAGTACTTTTTCGGAGGCTGATTTTGAGGCTTCTGCGTTGTTCATGCCATCAAGCCAGGCTTTAAAAGCTTCTTTTATTTCAGCCGGCAAATCGGAATCCATACCGGTTTTCATCAGTCTTTCGATACGCTGACGCATTTTTCTGACACCGGTTTCGATGCCAAAACCATATTCGGCATTGTCTTCAAAAAGTGAGTTGGCCCAGGCAACACCTTTACCGGATTTTGCAATGGAATAAGGTGTGGCAGGCGCTGACCCTCCATAGATAGAAGAACATCCGGTTGCATTGGCCACGATCATTCTTTCGCCAAAGAGTTGGGTAATCAATTTGATGTAGGGGGTTTCGCCGCAGCCGGCACAGGCACCCGAAAATTCAAAGAGAGGCTGAGCAAACTGGCTGTTTTTAAATATCTTGAAGATATCCACGTTGGCGCTTTTGTAGCCTACTTTGTTGTCCATATAAGTGAAGCGTTCAATTTCATCCTGTTGGGTTCCCAGTGGTTTCATTACAAGGGCTTTGGTCTTGGCAGGACACACATCAACGCAGTTTTCGCATCCGGTACAATCCAGTACACTCACCTGGATACGGAATTGCAGGCCTTCTAATTCTTTACCTACTGCTTTTAACGTTTTGGTACCGGCGGGAGCCTTTTTTACATCCTCATCGTTGAGCAGGAAAGGACGGATTGCTGCGTGAGGGCATACAAATGAGCACTGGTTGCACTGGATACAGTTTTCGGGTATCCATTCGGGAACATTGACAGCGATACCTCTTTTTTCGTAGCGGGTCGTACCCGAAGGGAAGGTGCCGTCTTCTCTGCCAAGGAATGCGCTTACCGGGAGGTCATCGCCTTTTTGTGCGTTGATTGGGTTGAACACATTTTTAATAAAATCAGGCAGGTCGTTGTTTTCTTTGGCTGCAATTTCGGGAAGGCTTTTCCATTCGGCAGGTACCGGCACTTCTATCACGCCTTTGATGGCGTCGTCGATAGAGGCGATGTTCAATTTTACCACATCTTCACCTTTACGGCCATAGGTTTTTTGGATGGCTTTTTTCATCTGTGCCACAGCCTGGTCGAAAGGAATTACTCCTGACACTTTGAAGAAAGCGGTTTGCATGATGGTATTGGTTCTGTTTCCCATTCCAATTTCTTCAGCTATTTTGGTGGCATTGATAATATAGAACTTGATATTATTAGCGGCCAGGTATTTCTTAATATGGTTTGGCAGGTGTGCCTTGGTTTCTTCCACATCCCAGATGCTGTTGAGCAGGAAAGTGCCACCGTTTTTGAGCCCCTTGAGCATATCATATTTTTCGAGATAGGCGGGAACATGGCAGGCAACAAAATTAGGGGTATTAACAAGATAAGGCGATCTGATGGCTTTGTCGCCAAAGCGCAGGTGTGATACGGTGATACCGCCTGATTTTTTGGAGTCGTAGGCAAAATAAGCCTGACAATATTTATCAGTGGTTTCGCTGATGATTTTTATTGAATTTTTGTTGGCGCCCACTGTACCGTCGGAGCCCAAGCCATAAAACTTGGCTTCGTAAGTTCCTTCAGGAGCAACACTGATTTCGGGCAACAAGGGTAGCGATTTAAAGGTTACATCGTCAACAATACCCACGGTAAATTGATTTTTGGGTTCTTTCATTTTCATGTTTTCGAACACCGAAAGCATCATAGCCGGAGTGGTATCTTTGGAGCTTAAGCCGTAGCGTCCGCCCACAATTATTGGAGCGCCGGGTTTGCCGTAGAAGAGGTCGCGCACATCAAGATATAAAGGATCGCCATTGGCGCCGGGTTCTTTGGTGCGGTCGAGGACAGTGACTTTTTTAGCGGTTTTCGGATATACATTCATAAAATATTTTTCCGAGAACGGACGATATAAATGTACTGTAATAAGACCAACTTTTTCTCCTTTAGCCACTAGGTAATCAATCACTTCTTTTATTGTTTCGGTGATGGATCCCATGGCAACGATAATATTTTCTGCGTCAGGAGCACCGTAATAGGTAAAGGGATGATATTCTCTGCCGGTAATTTTCTGCATTTCCTGCATATAGTGTTCTACCATATCAGGAACGGCTTCGTAGAATTTATTGGCAACTTCGCGTGTCTGGAAATAAATATCCGGGTTCTGTGCCGTACCACGGGTTACAGGATGTTCGGGATTGAGTGCCCGGTTACGATACTCGCTTAAAGCTTGTTTATCAAGTAATTTTTCCAAATCTTCCATGGCGGGAGCTTCTACTTTTTGTATTTCGTGAGAAGTACGGAACCCATCAAAAAAGTGCAGGAAAGGAACCCTTGATTTCAATGCTGTAAAATGTGCCACGCCGGCGATATCCATAATTTCCTGAACGCTTCCGGTAGCGAGCATAGCAAAACCGGTGTTCCGGGTGGCCATTACGTCGCTGTGGTCGCCAAAAATTGATAATGCCTGAGCCGCAAGGCTTCGGGCTGAGACATGTAATACGCCCGGTAATAATTCCCCGGCTATTTTGTACATGTTGGGTATCATTAACAACAGCCCCTGGGATGCGGTGAATGTTGCACCTAAGGTTCCGGCCTGGAGAGCGCCGTGCAGAGCTCCGGCAGCGCCAGCTTCTGATTGCATTTCGGAAACAGTAACAGTCTCACCGAAAATATTTTTCTTTCCTGCAGCCGCAAATTCATCAATGTTTTCGGCCATGTTCGACGATGGCGTAATAGGATAAATGCATGCTACTTCGGTAAACATGTAAGCGATATATGACGCTGCATAATTACCGTCGCATGTGATAAATTTTGATTTTTTTTCCATATCAAATTTTCTTGTTTAAATTGCTGATAATATGATTAATAACTGTTTTAATCTTTAGTAGGGTGCAAAATTAATGAATTATTTTTGAAATATTGCCTGTATGATTATAAAAAAAGCCCCGATAACAAATTATAAATCTGATAATTTATAATGAAAAATTCGTTTTTCCTGTCATTAGCAGTTGAATGGCCGCCAATTAATAATATATATATTCACAAACAATATAATTCACAAAATAATAAATTTAGTATAAAAACATGGATAATATTAAAATCGTCTTTGTAACCGTAAATTATTTTTTTTCGGGAGTTATGGTATCGCCGGCGGCATCCATTGAATCCATTTGCTCCAGAAGTTTGTCGGCATTATTCAGCGCTTTGTCTCTTTCAAGTTCCATAAGAGAATCTTTCTCCTTTTCCTGTTTGTCAATTTTTTCCTGATTAGGGTGGCAGGATATCAGCGCGATTAATGAAAAAACCGCACAAAATACTTTAAGGATGTTCATGTTTGTTTAATGTTTAAATTTTTTTAGTTATAAAACATCGTGTTTTAATAAATTTTTGCCTTATCAGATACTATTTCATTGATAGAATAATCTTTTCATTGGCTGTGTTCAATAATATCAAAAAATTGTATTTATCAAGTTTTCTATTGAGTAATTTAGCAAAAATTTACTTATTAATTTTCTGCAAAACTAACAAAACCGTTTTTATAATTTCAGAAATTGTTTGGCTTGTGGCAGGAAATTTTCCTGAGAATCAAAAATACCATGATTATGATCGCCTGTCAGTTCAATAAACTTTTTGGTTCCTGAAAACTTTTCATATAGCCGAATTCCATTTGTGTAGGGAACTGTCTCGTCGGCGGGACTATGAGCAAATAGCACCGGCACGGTTATTTTCGGTAATTTTTCGCCCGAAGTAAAATGAAACTTCATCAGCCACGACATAGGTAGAAAACGATAAAAGAAACCGGCCATATCATAAAGACTGTAGAAGGTTGATTCCATGACCAGCGCATGACATTTTTTTTGCCTGGCCAGGTTCACAGCCACTGCTCCTCCCATCGACCATCCCCAGATAATTATTTTTTCTTCGGGAATGTTCATTTCTTTTATAAGGTACTGCCATGCCGTACGGGAATCTTCATAAATATCCTCTTCTTTTTGTATGCTGCCGCTGCTAATGCCATAGCCTCTGTAATCAATGGCCAGGGCATTGCAACCCATTTCCCTGAACAAGCGCATACGTTTTTCACCTCTTGAAATATTTCCTGCATTACCGTGAAAAAAAAGAATGGTGTATTGAGCGTCATCGGTGGGCATCCACCAGGCATGTAGCGACTTGTCATCGGAAGTTTGAAGCCTTAATTCTTGTATTTCCAAATCATCCGGGGGAGGTACAGCGCCTTTTTGTGGTTTAAAAACCACATACTTTTGAAACGAATAAACCAAGAAGCAAATCAGCGAATACAAGATGATGAACAAACCAACGATTATCAGGATTTTTTTCATTTTTCAGGCATTAAAAAAGCCTGCCACAGAGAACCGTAACAGGCTTTGTTTCTTAAAAAAATCTTTATGAAAGCACTACGGTATAAGTCGTACCGTTTATGACGATATAAACAACCAGGTCACAATCGCCGTTGCCATAATCCACCGTAATGGTAGGATATCCCGGATTGACCAAGTCCACGGTTCCAGAGGCTACTATCCAGCGGAAAATGGACATGCAGAATTTACAATAGAGCGGTGAAGTGATATTTACGCTGAACCCCGCTCCGTTGATATCGGTACCGTTAGCCGAGCCGGTAACATAGTATTCGTCATCCCAGGGATTCATATAGGTGTCGTATCCTGCGATCCATTCGTTTTCACGTTGCGATGTCCAGTTAATGGTTCCTTCAGTATAGGAAACGCTGGCATTGGTTACGTCAACAGAAAAATGAGGATGCCCTGCCTGATTATGGCCCAGATTAGTAATGACCTGTGTTCCTGTTATATTATGTTCTATGCTGTTAATGGTCTCAGAAAAATTCTGAAAGGTGGAGGTCATCACGGAAGAAGAATCCACATAAAGTCCGGTCATCACGGTAACTATTTGTCCTTTGCGTGTAATACCGTCGGTGCCGGTACATCCTGTGCCGTAATCCAAAGTAACTGTTTTGGGCCAGCCGCCGGTAACGTATATAACAGGACAACCCTGAATAGTATCGTTAGTGCTTTTGTTTCCCACCTGCCGGGCAGCTTTCTGAATTTCGGAGGCCGAAAGGTTAAAGGCAGTTTCTGCACGGTTGTTGTCCTGAGCAGCACGATAGCTGTATTCGTTATCATCATCATCTTCCTTCTTGCAGGAAGTGGAGAGAATTATACTGCCCGTAAAGATTACCAACAGGCATACACTTAAAACTTTTAATGCTTTCATAAGGTTTTTTTTTAATTAAACGATTTACAGGAATTATCAAATAAACGAGTTTTATTACACAATTATTTGCTATATGCAGTGTTTTTTTTGAAAATTAATCCGGGTTGTTCATGGAGTGATAATATATTTCAAGCAGTTCGCGTGCTGCAATATACGAGCTGACAGTGTTATTGGCTATTTTACTTTCGATATGTTTTAGTTTGGTTTCAATTTTTTTGTTTTTGTAAAAATCGGTAAAAAGTTGTTCTTTGATGGCATAATGCATGCGGGCAAGGGATTGTTCGGTTCGTTTACCGAAAAAACAGCCGTTGTTTTTGTTATAGGATTGGTACTCTTCAATAATTTTCCATAATTCTTTTATCCCTTTATTTTCGCGTGCTGAGCAGGTGGTAACCCTAGGCTCCCAGCCCGAAAGTGACGTGGGAAAAAGATGCAGTGCTTTTTGATATTCCATGCGGGCGATGTCGGCCCTGGCAATATTGTCGCCATCGGCTTTGTTAATCACAATGGCATCGGCCATCTCCATGATGCCCCGTTTTATGCCCTGCAGTTCGTCGCCGGCACCGGCAAGCATCAGCAGCAGAAAAAAGTCAACCATAGAGTGCACCAGCACTTCCGACTGTCCTACGCCCACGGTTTCAACAAAAATAATGTTAAACCCTGCCGCTTCACACAAAATAATTGTCTCCCAGGTTTTGCGCGCTACCCCTCCCAGGGTGCCTGCTGATGGAGACGGGCGTATAAAGGCATTGGGGTCGGCTGCCAGTTCTTCCATACGGGTTTTGTCACCCAGGATACTGCCTTTGGTACGGTAACTGCTGGGATCGATAGCCAAAACAGCCAGTTTGTGCCTGCGTTTGGTGAGAAATTTGCCAAGCGCTTCTATCAGCGTACTTTTGCCTACGCCGGGGACACCAGTAAAGCCTATGCGCAACGAATTGCCTGAATAAGGAAGACAGGCCTCCAACACCTGCTGTGCCATCAACTGATGCTCCTGGAGAGTGCTTTCTATCAGGGTAATAGCTTTACTCAACAGGGTGATATTTCCCGAAAGAACACCTTCAACCAGTTGTTTTTTGGTTAAGGCAGCAGGCTTTTTGCTTCGGATATTCTTTATGGCCGCTTCATTTACTGAAGACGGCTGCTCTATCCCCTGCTGCACTTTCAGTGCACTTTTATTTAATTTACTGTTCATGCTGCTGTTGTACAAAAATACTGTTTTTGATAAAACCGAACAAATAAAATAGGACGATTCTTTTCTGTTGTATTTTTGTGAAAAATCGTTTAAGATGAAAAAAATATTGTTGGGAAGTTTTTTGATGATTATTGCGGTATTTGCCTCAGGGCAAACAGATTGGCATCGGGTAACGGGCCAATGGCTCGGCATGCTGAATTTAGGAATGGCAAAATTGAACATCGGCCTGATAGTAAGTGATTCGTCAGGAACATTAAAGGCCACATTGTTGAGCCCCGATCAGGGGGCTATGAACATCAGGGTGGATAGCGCTTTATTTGCAAACAACACCCTGAAGGTGGTTTCCAAAGAGATTTCCGCTGTTTTTGAAGGCAAGATAAACGATCGAAATGATTCGCTGATAGGATATTTTTCGCAGGGCCGCAAGTTTCCGCTTTTGCTTGGCCGAGTGGAGAAAATACCCGGCCTTACCCGGCCTCAGGAACCCCAAAGGCCTTACACATATCTGGAAGAAGAAGTAACTTTTATGAACGAAAAAGCCGGCATTGCTTTATCTGGGACGCTTACGCTACCCTCTTCGGGAAGCAATTTTGCTGCCGTGGTGCTTGTCACCGGATCGGGTCCGCAGAACCGCGATGAGGAACTGCTGGGGCACAAACCATTTTTGGTTATTGCTGATTATCTTACACGAAACGGCATTGCCGTGTTGCGCTACGACGACCGGGGCACCGCGAAATCAAAAGGGGTGTTTGCTACTGCCACCTCAGCCGATTTTGCTGATGATGCGGAAGCGGCCATGAATTTTTTGAAAACCGATACAAGAATAGATTCGAAAAACATTGGTATTATAGGACACAGCGAAGGGGGCCTTATAGCCCAGATGATAGCTGCCCGAAACCGGGAGGTTGCCTTTATTGTAACTTTGGCCGGGCCCGGTCTGAAAGGTGAGGACCTGCTACTGCTGCAATCGGAACTGATAGCGCGTGCTGACAGCATACCTGAAAATGAAATTGCCGCCAACACAAAGATCAATAAAAAACTTTATAAAATTGCCAGGGTAGAAAAAGATGATAAAAAAGCCACCGAAAAGATGCGAAAACTCATTGATGATTATTGGAAAACCCTGAGTCAGGAATCCATAAAAAGCAACCACCTCGAAAAAAAGACGCTTATACAGAGTGTTTATCAGGTGATAACCCCATGGTTCAGGTATTTTATCGCTTACAACCCATCGGCAGCCTTGAAAAAAATTTACTGCCCGGTATTGGCACTCAACGGGAGTAAAGACTTACAGGTGCCTTCTTCACAGAACCTGAATGCCATAGAAAGAAATTTGAAAAAAGCTGGAAACAGTAATTACACAATAAAAGAATTTGCCGGCCTGAATCATTTGTTTCAGCATTGTGCAACGGGATCTCCATCAGAATATCTTCACATTGAAGAGACCTTTTCGCCTGAAGTGCTGGATTTTATGACGCAATGGATAAAAACTTTCAACGCAGGAAAATAATTTTTTTTAAAAATTCGCGCAACAATATTTTTCTCAGGAAATTATTGATAATGACTTTATGTGCCGATTAAATTAGTTTAATCTATTTAGATATTTTGATTTGATTTTTTGTTTAAAAAAAAAGCTACTTTTGCACCTTAATTTTTTTAAAACTAAGAACTATGAAACTGAAAACCTTAATTTTTGCAGGATTAATCCTGTTAGGCATTACCGGAACAGTGAATGCTCAAATATACCAAATACATAATGGCAGTTTTGAAGACTGGCAAAATGTGGGTTCAAATACTGAAGAACCCAGCCGGTGGAACTCTAATAAAACGGGAACCGGGCAGGCTACAAGCGGGCCTCAAACTTGTTTCAGAGAAACAAGCAATCCTTATGATGGTTTATATAGCGTGAGAATAGAAACAAAATCAATAACAATCATTTTTGTTACATTTATAGTAAATGGTTCTTGTTCAACCGGTAGAGTTGAAGCTCCATCGACCAATAAGTCAGAAGGATTTACACATTCCATAAAAAACGATTCTATTTTTGGTTCAACCTTTAATGGCCGGCCTGACAGTATTATCGGATATTATCGCTATACATCAGTAAGCAGCGATTATGGTAAGATTGGTGTGTTTTTGCATGTAGGTAACTATTATGATCCTGAAACACCTGTTAATAGTAACCACCCCGACAGCACAGTAAACAAAATCGCAAGCGGTACTTTTCTCACTCCAACAAGCAGTGTCGCAAATTGGACAAAATTTTCAATTCCTATGACATATTTTGATTCGCGCGACCCTCAATATATTCTGATTAGCATGACTAGCAGCGGGAACCAAACCGGCGGGGCTTCCGGGAGCAAGTTGTGGGTTGATGGTCTTAAAGCTTTTTATAACCCAGTATTAACAACGGGAACTATTTCTTCTTCACCCTTTGTAGTTGACGCCGGCAACGGGGCTGCCATCAGCATACCGTTCACGCTCACAGGCACCATGAATGCCGGAAATATTGTTACCGCACAGCTATCAGATGATGCCGGCTCGTTTGCATCGCCTGTAACACTCGGCACACTGGCAACTACCACCTCCGGGACAATTTCAGGAACCATACCTGCCGGCACCCCAACAGGTGGCGGATATCGCGTTCGGGTGGTTTCTTCAGATTATGCCCTGACTGCTGCTGACAACGGCTCCGACCTTGTAATAACCAATACCACGGGAATCAGTGATATCGAGGCTGGTAACCACAGCATTTATTTTTCTGGAAACGAACTGATAACTGACCTGGATTTTATCCAAAGTTTTCAACCGCAAATTCAACTTTTTAACATGAGCGGGCAATTGGTTGCCGGTCTTGAATTACAAAATAATGCAGTTAATCATTACAAGATGAATATTCCTGCAGGTATTTATATGTATCACCTGATCAATGGCGATCAAATGATCTCCGGGAAAGTTGTAAAGTTTTAATTTAGACTTACTAATCTATTTACGGGGCTGCATTTCAACGAAATGCAGCCCCGTAATATTTTCAGCCTTTTCGCAGCCAGTCTATTATTTTTTCGCAATAAGGGCTTTCGGCAGGAGGCACCATGTCAAGCCATTCACCTTTTTCGCTGACCATAAATTTCTGGAAATTCCATTTTACCTTAGCATCGGTTTTTCCGTTGAGCTCTTTTTTTGTAAGCCATTCATAAACAGGGTGTTGTTTTGATCCTTTGACTGAAACTTTGGCAAACATCGGGAAGGTAACATCGAAATTCAGAGAACAAAAACTGGCTATTTCGTGATTGGATTTAGGTTCCTGCCACAAAAAATTGTTGGCCGGAAATCCTAGAATCACAAATTTTTCGGGTCCATACTCCCGGTAAAGCTTTTCAAGATCTTTATATTGAGGAGTAAATCCGCATTTAGAGGCAGTATTAACTACAAGAATTTTTTTTCCTTTAAACACTGACATACTGATCTCTTTGCCATCAATGCTTGTGGCGCTTAAATCCAGAAATGTCTTCATAATAAAAGTATTTTCAAAAACTGCATATAAAGGTAATAAATATTTGCATCAAATCCATAAAAATTTGGTCATGGAGTGGTGCTTCAATAGCTTTTTTGATAAAGCCCTGACATAAAGCCAGGTAATGTACTTATGTTGTTGATGAAAAAGGAAAGTGTTTTTACTCGGGAATTACCTTATCGGCTTTTTTGCCGTGTAGATATTCAATTAGATCCTGTGCAAATTTCACATGATCTTCGATATGGTGAAAGATAATAGTATCTATTTCAAAAACCGGGTACTCGGTGATGATAGTAAGGTCTTTGTATGGTACAGCTTTATATACCTTCGCGTTCATTTCTTCGAAGACTTTGGGGTCGGTAAGGTCATACTCATTGAAAACAATACTGTCTTTTTTGAGAAGATCCACCACATTTCCACATCGGCCGCATTCCTTGCTGGAATAAACATTAATCTTAGAGATACCGTATGGAAAAAGTGCCGCGTCAAAACGACGGTTTACATCGTTGGTTTTTTCTTTTTCCTGAGAAAAAGCATTCAGAAAAAACAAAAAACAAACAATAAATAAAATTTGCTTTTTCATCTTCCTGGTTTTTAAAGATACAATTTTTTTATAAATCCGGAAATAGGATCAATTATAAGCCCATTTTAGATACACGCCGCCCCATGTAAATCCGGCTCCGAAAGCAACTAAAACAAGGTTGTCGCCTTTTTTTAGTTTGTGTTCCCACTCCCAAAGGCACAGAGGGATGGTGGCCGCAGTGGTATTTCCGTATTTTTCTATATTGATCATGGTTTTTTCTTTATCAATACCAATACGGTGGGCCGTGGCCTCAATAATTCGGAGGTTTGCCTGGTGGGGGACCAGCCATGAGAGATTTTCGGCAGTAAGTCCGTTTCTTTTCATGATTAATTCAGCGGTTTCGGCCATTTTTACAACAGCCACTTTAAAAACCGGTTGTCCTTCCTGATAGATAAAATGTTCTCTGGCGTCAACAGTTTTATGGCTGGCCGGTTTTAATGATCCGCCGGCTTTTTGATGCAGATGCACTTGACCGCTGCCATCCACTTTCATAAAAGAATCCATGATGCCTACTTCTTCAGTGGTTGGCTCAAGAAGTACGGCACCGGCGCCGTCGCCAAAAATAATACAGGTTGCCCGGTCGGTATAATCCACAATAGAGGACATTTTTTCGCAACCCACAACGACCACTTTTTTGCATTGTCCGGTTTCTACAAACTTTGATGCGGTCACCAGGGCATAAACAAAACCGGAGCAGCCGGCATTAAGGTCAAAACTGAAGGCATTTTTTATACCGGTTTTATCACAGATAATGTTTGCAGTAGCGGGAAACTGCATATCAGGAGTAACGGTAGCACATACCAGCAGGTCGATATCGCTGGGTTTGTTGCCCGTTTTTTCCAATAACAATTTTACGGCACCAGCACCTAAATCAGAGGTTCCTTTTCCGGGATCTCGCAGGATTCTCCTTTGGAGTATCCCGGTACGGGAACGTATCCATTCGTCGTTGGTATCAACAATTTTTTCAAGAGCTGCATTGTCAAGGACGTCTTCGGGCAGAAATCCGCTGACACCAGTAATTGCCGCCTTGATTTTTTGAATCATAAGAACTCAATTAAATAGTTACGGGAGCTATTTCTTTTTTCCTTTTGGGGGTTCTTTTTTGGTTTCTACCTGTGCTTCGGTCTTATCTATTGCAGGTTTTCCTTTATAATATCCGCATTCCGGACAAACCCTGTGATACAGTACAGGTGCTCCGCAATTGGAACAAACTGCGATGGTAGGATCTTGGGCTTTGTCGTGGGTTCTTCTTTTTAAGGTTCTGGTTTTTGAGAACCTTCGTGTTGGATGTGGCATAGTGTATTAGTTTTTAAACGTTATTTTCTTTAACTCATCCCAGCGGGGATCGTTATTTTTTTTTTGTTGGTTTAACTCTTCTAATTTCTTGATTATCTCTGGATTACATTTGCTTTTTCCGTTTTCGTCATCAGGATGAACTTTGCGTTGAGGGAGTAGTAAAATAATGCTTTCGTAAAAGAACTGGCTCAAGTCTACTTTGGGTTCCTGAGGCGGCAATATAATGATGTCATCAGCAGGTTCGGCATCCTCGGCACCAAATTTTACTATCAATCGTTCAGTACCTTCAACCGGTTGGTCATATTCTTCCAGGCAGCGGTCGCATTCGCAAACCACCGTTCCGCTGAAGTTAATTTTCAGCTCCAGCATATCGGGCTGTTTATTCATTTCCACCAGTATGAGGATATTGCATTGCTGAATATCTTCATAGCCGGACTCCCGAAAGAAACCCCCGTCTATCGTGAAATCGAAATGATGAACGCCATCACTCAGCCCTGAAAACTCCAATATGTAACGGTTCTGATAACTCACCTTCTTTTAGAATAAAAGTTTGCAAAGTTATGAAATTTTTCTTTTACAAAAACATTTTAGACAAAAAAGGCCGTTAAATCAACAGTTTACCATTATTTGAAAGCTTTTTCGGGCAGTCCGTCTCCGTTAAGATTCAGGCGGCTGAAATATTCCGGTACTTTTTTTCCGGTAAGAGCATTCACATAAAGCTTTGCCAGATATTGTCCCAGCATAAAGCCTTGTCCACGCAAACCCAGAAATAGTCCGTGTTCGGGATCGATTATCATGCGCGGCTCCACATAATATCCGGCCCAGACAGCCTGAAAACCAACGGAAGAAAGTTGGGGTATCCAGTCGATAAATATTTCGGTGGCTATTTCAAGAAATTCCTGCGAATTTATTTTTAGGTTTTTGTGTGCCTGTTGCGGATCTACAGCAGGAGAGGCGCATCCGATGATCTGTCCAGTTTCTGCCAATTGCTGCCCGTAAACGGCAACAAAACCCTTGTAACGACGACGGTCAATCAGCATATCCAGCGGGTTGCCATTCAATCCCATCATGGGGAGTCTCCTGGTGATAAAAGCCTGATGTTTAACAGGATATAAACCTGTTTCCAATCCAATCATCCGGGCAAACTTTTCCCCTTCGAAACCCAGGGCATTGACAAACACCTCCGTATGATATTCCACAAATTTTTGCTGGTGATTGCGGACAAGAATTTTAAAGGTATTTCCATCTTTTCTTAGGCTAATCATTTTGCAGTCTTCAAGAACAGTTCCGCCATTATTGATGCCAATACGTCTTATCAGGTCAATGACACGTCCCGGAGTGGCCTGCCAGCAATTTTCTGAAACCTGCGCTGCAAGGTACTTATTCAGATTTGTATTGATAAATGGCGAAATGACCTTATTAAAATCTTTTGGATCTACCATAACTGCATCAGACCACGACAAAGAATCGACCAGCGCTTTATACATGGTTTCGTCGTGGGCAAAAGTCACATAGCGTGTCTGGTGGTAATCTATATTTTTAAGGTTCTGTAACTCTTTGAATATTTCTAAATTATGTACGGCGATATCGGCCATCTCGGGCAAACTGAAGCCGGGCCTTCCGCCGGCGATATTGCGCCAGGAAGATCCCCGTCCGAAATTAGCCAACACGGGCTTCATTCCGGCTTCGGCCAGATAACGAAACAGGGCACTGCCTCCGATACCTCCGCCGGCTATAAAAGAGCCCACCTTAACAATTTCAGGAGTAACTCCCTGGTTGCTTACATGAACTTTTTCGGGAACCGTTTTGGGATATAACTCGCCAAAATTAATCTGGTTCGACAGCGGCCCGCGTGGGGTAGCTTCGCCAACAAGAGAAATATCATAATTTTTTAACTGTTGTTTCAACCGGCGGATACACCTTTTGCCCCGGCAGGCGCCCATACCCAGACGGGTAGTATGCTTAATCTCGTCTACGGAAATAAACCGACGGTCGCCAATAACATTGAGTATTTCGGTCAGGGTAACATCATCACAATGACAAATATATTTTTCTGTTTCCCTGGCTCTTTCTGCTTTTTCAAATGTAATCTTTTCCGGATAGTTTTCTTTTACAATAAATCCACGGGCTGCAATTAACTCTTCTCCGTGGAGGGTAAGTGATTTTACCCTGACCACATTTGTTTTATTGGGTTTCTTCAACACTTTTTCAATGACACCTTCTCCCAGTTTTTCGCCATTATTGTCAACCAAAAAGACCGCTGCGCCTTCTTCCACGTGATATTCTACGGGCAGAAACAACCAGTCTTTCTTAATGTTGTATCCAAAAATGGCTAATCCGGGACATTGGTAAACACACTCCATGCATCCGGTGCATTTGTCAAAATCAATATGCGGTACAGTACTGGTGGATGTTTTGGTGATGGCACCGTGCGGACAGGCAAATTCGCATGGATTGCATGCGAACCCGTAAAGACAGTCTATTTGTACAAAAGGTCGGGCCTCCATGCGTTCGCTGGTTGGCTTGTAGGGTGCCTGAATAATTTTTATCGGATGCTGCTGCGAATCGATGTATTCTTTTGAGGTGGCAAGGAATTCGTCATAATCGAAGCGTTCTTCCATTTCGTTCAGGATTTCAAAGGCCACCTGTTTGCCTCTTACCACAGCGCTGGTGCCTTCACCAATGCGGATGGCATCTCCGGCTCCGAAACAATTACGTCCGAAAATTTCATTTCCTTTTATTAGTAATTGATCGTCAGGGACTAAGCCCGTGCAGATGTTTATTGCATCAATGCCGTAAATTGTTTTTTCTGTTCCCGGAACGGGGTTGAAATTTTCGCATTCGGCAATCACAGCACCAACAATACCGTCGTGATTTTCGTTGGGCAGGGCCTTGATAAGAATGTGTGAGAGCATGATGGGAATACCCAGTCTTCTCACACGGTTGGCCTGCACGGGGAATCCTCCTTCGTGAGGCATAGCTTCGATGATGGCTTTTACATGAGCGCCGGCCTGCATCAGTTGATACGAAGTAAGGTATCCGATATTTCCGGCACCGACGGTCAACACATTTTTGCCGAGAAGGGTAAATTCGTTGTTCATCATTTTTTGGACAACCGCGGCGGTATAAACCCCGGGAAGGTCGTCGTTTTCAAAAGCCGGCATAAAAGGAACAGCGCCTGTGGCTACCACCATATATTCGGCATCAACAAAAAAGATGTCGCCGGTTTTCAGGTTTTTAGCGGCAATGCGATTTCCTTCGAGGATATCCCAAACTGTAGCATTGAGCATGATGCCGTCGTGGTTTTCACCTGCCAGGGTTGTGGCAATATCAAATCCGCGCATGCCGCCAAATTTTTTTTCTTTTTCAAAAAAGAAAAACTGATGGGTTTGCATGATAAACTGTCCGCCAATCTTGTCGTTGTTGTCGAGCACGATGTTTGAGACGGCATGTTTGTTTAATTCTTCGCGGCAGGCAAGCCCTGCCGGGCCGGCGCCAATGATGACCACTTCGGTTTTATAAACATCGTGTGGCTTTTGGGTATCCGGGGTGATAATTTCGGGAGCATAGTCTTTGGGTATTTCTTGTACTTCTTTTACACCATCAACCAGTGTTATGCAAATTCTTTTAATTTGACCATCGACAAGCATTTCGCAGGCACCGCATTTGCCAATGCCGCATTCGAGGCTTCGTTCGCGGTTTTTCAGGCTATGGCTGTGAACAGGATATCCTGCCTGGTGCAAGGCGGCTGCAATTGTAAACCCTGATTGTCCTTTGATGGTTTTACCTTTATAAGTAAATGTAACTTCGGGAGTTTCCTTAACTTCGAGAATCGGATGTGTAGTTATTTTTAACATGGTATTGATTTATTTGGTAGAGAAAAATTACTATTTTTGAAAAAACATGACAAATTTATGTTTTTCGGCAGTAGTGATAGTTTTTTACAGTAAATATTTTTCCGCGAACTTCAAAAAAATGTGTTTATGAGCAACAGTTTGAATGATTTTAATGCATACAGGAGTAAAATGAACGAAAAACTTCTTTCTTCGGATAATCTGGTATTAAAAAGATTTTTTAATCTCGACTCCAATGCTTATCTTGACGGTGCATTACCTGCTGCAACCAAAGAAATGCTGGGTCTGATTTCTTCCATGGTGCTCCGCTGCGACGATTGTATCAAATATCACCTGATAAAATGCTATGAACATAAACTGACACGCGCGCAATTGTTTGAAATTTTTTCTATCGCAAATATTGTAGGCGGCTCTATTGTAATTCCCCATACCCGGAGGGCTCTGGAGTTTTGGGGAGAATTGGAAAAAGAAGGAGATGCCGGCTAAATGGTCCACTGGTCATGGATAAGGCCAACCAGAAAGTATTGATCGCCAAATTTTTTATAAACTAAACGCAAACTGCACCAATCCATACCCTCTGATTTTTTATCGGAGCCAGGGATATAACATTCAATAAAATCATAGTCTTTATATATGATCCTAATGTTATTAAGCGTATTTCCTTTGCCGATAATATTGTTTAGGCTTTTTTTGCTGTTTTTCAAATAGTTGGCGTTATATACAAAGCGATTGAAATATTGCTGAACTGTCATTAGAATATCTTCGCCGCTGCCATTAAAACTGCCCCATTTCAGTTTGATTTGTTGATTTACAAGTTCATTAAAGGGTTCCCTTGTCAGTGTAACATTGGCAACAGTATCAATATATGCGTATGGCGAAAACCTGACTCCGGAAACCGGATGAAAAAACGATGAGATTTTCGCGTAGTCTTTCGCTTGCATGGCTGATAATATCTGGTCTGTTAATTCAAATAACAACGAATCTGTGTTAGCTATAATCCCGTTTTTGGCCGATAATTGGGACGCATTATTATTGCCTGGTTTTGGTTTATTGTTGTAACAGGAATATAAAACAGTCAGAAACACTATTGTGATAAACATAAGAATTTTCACTGTGCCCTGTTGTACAGAATTTGGCATTTGGTTTTTTTTACAAAATTAATAAACACGGATTACACCTTATTGATTTTTTATCGGGCAGCATCAGCGAATTTTTTTAAAAATTTTTTGATAGTTATATTTTTTAAAGGATAATACTGCAAAAAACATAAGGTATTTCATTATAATATAGAGAATTTCATTGTAATATATAGAAAACATTAATAATTATACGGTAATGCACCAATAAGATATTGAGGGCCTGAAGATATACTTTTGCTTATAATTCATAAAGCCAGATATTCGTTGCAAACGTGTTTTTGTATTATTCCTTTTTATCTTGGGTATGTTAGACAATGGACATCCATGCGGAGAATGAAAAAATTCTGAAAAAAGGCCCATATTGATTTTTATACCTAATTTAGTGTGCTCAAAATGAACGTTAACCTTAAATCAAAAAAAATGAAAAAATCTATTGTTTTATTGTGCGTGATTGCTTTTGCATCATTCGTTATACAAGGATGCGGTGGAAGCAAAAAAAATGAAAAAGCGATGACTAAAGAAGATTCAATTATGCGGACTAAAGTAAATGAATATGCAACGGTAAAGCTCACTTACGACCTGAGCAAACTAACCGATAAGGAAAAACAACTTGTTAGCGTACTTATAGATATTGCCAAAATAATGGACGATCTGTACTGGAAGCAGACACTGGGCGACAAACAGTCCTTTCTCGACGGTATTAACAACGATTATGAAAAGAAATTTGCAATGATCAATTACGGCCCATGGGACCGGCTGGACGATAATAAACCCTTCATTGCAAAATATGGTGAAAAGCCTGCTGGTGCTAATTTTTATCCAAAAGATATTACCAAGGTGGAATTCGAAAAATTTGACAGCAAAGATAAAACCAGCTTGTACACCGTAATTCGCCGCAACGAAGACAAAAGCCTGAAAGCTGTATGGTATCACGATGAATATAAGGCTGAGTTACAGAAAGCATCCGATCTGCTGAAAAAAGCTGCCGGACTGGCCGAAGACGAAGGACTGAAAAAATATTTGGAATTGCGTGCCGAAGCTTTGATAACGAGCAATTACCAGCCCAGCGACATGGCGTGGATGGATATGAAAAATAATCACATTGATTTTGTTGTTGGCCCCATCGAAAATTACGAAGATGCCATGTATGAATACAAAACCGCTTTCGAATCATTTGTGCTGATAAAAGATATGGACTGGAGCAAAAAACTGGATAAGTACATCAGCATGCTGCCTGATATTCAGAAACAATTACCTGTGGAAGACAAATACAAAAAAGAAGTTCCTGGCACCTCCTCCGATCTGGGAGTGTATGATGCCATTTATTATGCCGGCGATTGCAATGCAGGCAGCAAAACCATTGCCATAAACCTGCCGAATGATGAACAGGTACAGTTGGCAAAAGGATCGCGTAGGCTGCAACTCAAAAACACCATGAAAGCAAAATTTGACAACATCATGGTGCCTATTGCACAAAAATTAACCGATCCGGCACAATTAAAGAATGTAAAATTTGATGCTTTTTTCAATAATGTGATGTTCCACGAAGTGGCTCACGGACTGGGAATAAAAAATACTATCAATGGAAAAGGTACCGTGCGCGAAGCTTTAAAGGATGAATATTCAGCACTTGAAGAAGCCAAGGCCGATATTCTGGGACTGTTCATCGTTACCTACCTGATTGATAAAGGAGAGATTAAGGATATAACCGCCGAAGATTGTTTTATTACCTTTATGGCCGGTATTTTCCGTTCGGTGCGTTTTGGTGCCGCCAGCGCTCATGGCAAAGCTAATATGATGTGTTTTAATTTCTTTGAAAAAGCAGGTGCTTTTACCCGCAATGAAAAAGGATTTTATACGGTGGATGTGGCAAAAATGAACGAGGCTATGAATCAATGGGCCAAGACCATCCTTGTGTTTCAGGGCAACGGCGATTATGAAGGCGTGGCTGCTTACCGCAAGGCAAACGCTATGGTAAACTCTCAGCTTCAGAAAGAACTGGACGGGCTAAAGTCGGCAAACATCCCCAAAGACGTGGTCTTTGAGCAGGGAAAAGACGTGCTGGGCCTCTAATTAATTCTGATGCTTCATAAGAAGCAGGACATTTTACTGTTTATCTGAAAAAATTAAATACCATGAGAAAAGTATTTTGGTTGGGATTGTTTTTGTTTATTACAGGGTTGCCGGCAGTTTTTTCGCAGAGTTTTCAGTGGACAGATGCGGCTGCTGTTGCCAGGATCAAAGAAAATATCAGCCTGTTGGCAGCCGACTCGATGATGGGCCGCGAAAGCGGAACCCCGGGAGAATACCTCGCCCGAAAATATATAGCAGCCCAATACAACGAAATTGGCCTGGCACCACTGTTTGATACTTCCTATTTTGAATCCTTTACTTTTTCGGATGTGGATTTTTTAGATTTGGGAAACAGCGTGGAGGTTAACGGCAAAAAACTACAGCTATACAGGGATTATTATCCTATAGGATTTTCTGCCAACGATACCGTATCCGGAGAAATGGTTTTTGTAAACACAGGAATTTTTTGCGAAAGCGCCGGGATCAACGATTATCAAGGTGCCGACCTGGCGGGCAAAATTGCCGTTATTGATTTGGCTGTACCAGGCCCCATTCTTGAAAAAAAGAATGTATGGGATAGCGCACAAAAAGTGGTACGGGTTAACAGAGCCATGAGTATGGGTGCTGTCGGGGTTATTTTTATTTCTACTCAAAAAAAATATGGCACACCTTCAAAAGATCCGAATTTTTATAAAGAAAGAGTAAAAATACCCGTAGTATTTGTATCCGATAGCAGTATCATCCTGGAGAAAAACTCCGGCTATGCTAAAATCAGCACCTCCATTGATCGCAGCGGGATGAGAAGGGCATATAATGTGGGCGGTTTTATTGATAACGGCGCGGAAAACACGGTGATTATAGGCGCGCATTATGATCATCTGGGGCTGGGCTATTTTGGCGCACGCGACCCGGGCATCAATACCGTACACAACGGAGCCGATGACAATGCCAGCGGGGTGGCCGGCGTTCTGGAACTGGCGCGGATGTTGAAATCAACTGGACCAAAAAATAATAATTATATCTTTCTTGCTTTTTCAGGCGAGGAAAAAGGACTTATTGGTTCGGAAAGGTTTATCACCCAAGGCAGTTATAAAAAAGAGAGAATCAATTATATGATTGACCTCGACATGATAGGCCGTCTGGATGCCAAGAAAAAAATAAAAATCTACGGTACGGGAACTGCCGATTTATGGGAAAAAGCAATAGATAATGTGGGCGACAAAGGATTTAAAATTACCAGGATAAAAACCGGTATTGGCGGTTCCGACCACTATTCATTTAATCAACATCAGATACCTGCAATTTTTATTCATACCGGCCTGCACGATGATTATCATAAGGCAGTTGATGATGCGTACCTGATTAATTTTAATGGCGCACACGAGGTTGTTAAGTATGCTTATGACATAATCCGCTATCTCGACGATAAGGGAAAAATCACTTTTAAAGTGGCTAGCATGCTTGACGAGATGATGCTGAAAAAGTAAATTTTATGGCAGCGAAATTTCTGCCTTGTCCAACAGGTGGTAATTTGTGTCGATAGCCTCCATGCGGAGCGTGTTGCCGGTATTTACCAATGTGCAGAAATGATATGTGTTGACAAAAAACTGTGATTCCGGCAGGTCTTTGGTTTTCATATAATAAGGTGCGCCACCACCAGCGGTGGTAATATAATAGATGCCATTAGCAACAGCTTTTTCATAACAATGGTTGTGTGCGCTGAAAACAAAACTTACGCTGTATTTTTCGAAAAGCGGTACCAGGTTTATTCTGAGTTTTTTGTTTTGTGTATTATGCGGCCCCGAGCTGTATACGGGCAAATGCATTATCACCACACGGAAATAGTTTGAAGGACAGTTTTTCAGGTCATTTTCTATCCACTGATATTGTGCGGAACCTTTCGAATAATCCGAAAAATTATCGATAACCACAAAATGACATCTGCCAATATCAACCGAATACCAACTACAGTTGTTGGGGAACGAAAAGTCGATAGCTACAGTTTTTGAATGCAGTTCGTGGTTGCCGTAGCAAGGGTAAAAACGGCTGCTGTCAATAATCGGGGCAAAAAACTTTTTAAATGTTGTCCAGGAATTTTTTTTCAGCCCGTTGTACACAATATCACCGGTATGGAAAACGGCCACAGGTTTGTAATGCATTATTTTTTTACAAACACTCCGGTTGGCTGTGTGGTTGAGGTGGGTATTGCCCGAAACTTTGGTGCGGGTGTCTCCAAAAACAACGATAACGGAATCTTGTTGGGCAAAGAGGTTGTTTCTGCTACCAATGATAAGTGCAAGTAAAATAAGGAAATACAATTTGTTTTTCACATTGAATAGTTGTTTGTGAAGAAAAATTCTATCTGTCGGTGGCTGCAATTTTTTTATTAAACAATATTAAGGCCAATAAAAAAAGCTGCCGCTAATGGTTGAAAAAACGCTTGCAGCAGTCTTTTATTATATGCTTAAAAATTGAGTCAACCTTTGTTGAAAAAAAACAGATTCCAATAACCGGTAAGAAAAATAAAATACTTTGTTTACAGCATATAAAATGCAGATAAGTATCCCCATGCCAAACAGCCGTGGTGTTTTACGGATGAAAATTCCTGGTTGAAAAAATGTTGGAAAGAGCCTGAAAAAAAGCCGGATTTCCAAAGAAATCCGGCTTCTGTTATGAAAGAAAAAATGAAGAAATTTGTACTTGGACTTGAGGTTTTAACCAGGGATTTTAATCTGGTTGCCACCCCATTGAGGTTTCATATAAATAGATTTGATGATCATTTATCCAGGGACTTTTTATCTTTTACGCTTGATTTTTCTTCAGTCAAAAAATCTATTTTGCAACCATATTCATCGTATTTGTCTGGTTTACAAAAATTGTTTTCGATAGGATTATTGACACAATTCATCATATCTATGCCTGTTGTATAATCAAGTATGAAGTCTTCAATTTTTTATTTGTTTATCAATTGCTGAAATGTTTAGTAAGTGTGCCCTTATAACTATATTTGAAACTATTTGTTTACGTTATTGCAATTCATTTCTCCTTCGGTGTAAAAGATGTTCAGGTATTTGGGCCCGTAATTTCCGCCGCCTTCATGTTTTTGAGCCACCGAACCTTTTAAATAGTAACATTTTCCGTCAGATTTTTTTGTGGCGATGTTAACTCTTACAAATTTTAGATTTGCAACACCATAATCGTTTTTTTCAATTTCCCAGGTATTGCTGGTAATGACAACTTTAATGGGTTCGCCGTATTTGGCTTTATCGATTTTTGAGGTAACGGTGGCGTTAACACTGGCATCGGTCATACTGGCAACTCCCAGCCGTCTTTCTTCTATAAGTTTTTTCTCTATTTCGGCATCCCGCTTTTCTAATCCTCCGCCGTCAACATAAGCCTTGATTTTTTCTTTTTGTTCCTTGAGTGATTTTTCATATTCTTCTAATGCCGGGTCGGTTTTTGTCAGATAAATTTTGGCACTGGCAACCATTTTTTCAGCTACTTCAATATCATTTATTCTGTCGGTAGGATACACTGTCCAATCTTTATCATCGAAACTTCTTTTGGCTTTTTCTTTGATACCAGCCATTTTTTCAGGAGAAACCGTTTCGGTATAAAAGGCATCAATTTGTCCTATCAGCTTTGTTGTATAAGTGTCGCTATGTTCTTTGCCATTTTCTTTTTTGTAAGCAGCGCTAAAGTCGGTATAGAATTTTTGGTACTCGGCTTTTTTGGCTGTATATACTTCGTAGGTCAGCTTGTCGGTCTGTCGCTGCAAACTTTCAAAAGTGGAGTTCCACTCCATTTTTTGTACTTCTAATTCTTTGAAGTCCACAGTGGTAGCTGGTTTTGTGGTGCCGGTCTGTTCTTTACCATTTGTGGTGGTCTGCTCTTTATTATTTGTTTCCGTATTTGTTTTTTTGTCTTCTTCGGGTTTTGTTGATTTTGGCTTGGGCTTTCCCACATTTGGTACGTTTCCGGGTTTCAGTTTGTCAAATTGT
>DAOOWO010000002.1:0-43234 GCA_035371225.1 Bacteroidales bacterium
AAACGCCGCAGAAAAGTCAATCCTAATGACAAAAACGCCAAAATCTGTTTTACCGACGAAAATAATGACACCTGGGAAGAATATAATGTGTTTCATCCCAAGTTTCTGAAATGGCTTAAAGTAAAAGGCTATGACGTAGAAGAAATAAAAACCTATTCCGACGAAGAACTGGCTCCTATCATCAAACTCTCACCTTATTATAAAGCTACTGCCAACGATATCGACTGGATTGCCAAGGTAAAAATGCAGGGGGCTATTCAAAAATGGGTTGATCACTCTATCAGTGTTACCGTTAATGTTCCCAGGGAAACCACCGAGGAAATGGTAAGCAATATTTATTATACTGCCTGGGAATCAGGATGTAAAGGAGTTACCATTTATCGCGATGGGTCCAGGGCGGGTGTGCTGGTCTCAGATTCGCCCAAAAAAGACGAAAACGTTATTGATTTTAAAGAAACTCGTGCCCCACAACGCCCCAAACGCCTGGAAACCGATGTCGTTCGTTTTCAGAACGATTACGAACAATGGATAGCCTTTGTGGGACTGATTAATGGCAAGCCCTATGAGATTTTTACCGGTAAAGCCGATGACTTTTATTTGCCTCCTTTCGTTAAAAAAGGATGGGTAATAAAAAATAAAATCGATGACGAAAATTCACGCTATGATTTCCAGTATGAAGATAAGCAAGGCTATAAAACCACCATCGAAGGACTGTCGCGTTCTTTTGATGAGGAATTTTGGAATTATGCCAAGCTGATTTCAGGTATTTTGCGGCATGGAATGCCATTGCAATATGCTGTGGATCTCATTTCAAACCTGCACCTCGACAGCGATTCAATCAATACCTGGAAAAACGGTGTGGTTCGCGCATTAAAGAAATTCATTCCTGAAGGAACCCCGGCTGTGGATGAAAAATGCCACAAATGCGGCGAAGCTACTTTGATATATACCGAAGGCTGCCTCAAATGCACATCTTGCGGATATTCAAAATGCGGATAAACATTACGGTTACAGAGCCCGGCAAAAGGGTGTATAAAAATAAAAAGCAGGAAGAAAACCTTCCTGCTTTTTATTTTTCTTATAAAACTTATTATGGTTTAGGTACAGGAACCGGCGAAATTAGGTCAGAGTCCAGTTTTATAAACTCACTTTTCAGATTGTACAAAAGTACTTTCACGTCTTTCTTCTTTTTTATGTCAATAACATAATAGTCTCCATCTGCACGATATTGGATAGAAGATTTCATTACCTTAAACCCGGCATAGCTGGTTGCTACATTGTCTTTAATTTTTTGAGGCACGTATTGGTAAGGTATAGTCCATATGGTTTTTACCCATTCGCCGCTTTGTTTGATACTTACATTTGCCGTCATTTCGCCTTTAACAAATGATGCCTTGTAAACTTCTCCTGTTAGTTCCCAGGCAGGAGCCATACTTACCGTGTCGTGAATCTTATTAAAATATGTCAGCTTAACAGCCGGCGGTACCTGGCTTTTATCAATCTTTTGCGCAAATGATACTGTTGCCAGAAGAATTACTGCAATACAAAAACTTATATTTTTCATTTTATTTATTTTTTACGAAATTACATATTCTTTAAAATGAAAATCCAAAAATCAGAATTTATTTTACCATCGAAGAAAATTGGTTTTTCAGGCCGGAGTATTCGATAAGTTCCATTTTGACTTTTCCGACGAGTATAGATGATTCTCCGATAATCGGTATTTTGTTTTTGTCGTCAGTAACCCAAATTGTTACAGGATAGGGATCTTTGAAAACTGTTCCTGTCAGCACCTGTGGCTTTATTTTTATACAGCGGACTTTTCCAAAACTGGTTTTAATGGTTTCTTTGCCCAGATAGATTACTTTGGTAGAATAAATGGTGTCGTCGAGCATAAATTGCACCTTAAATTCTCCGTTTTCATCCATTTTTGAAATATCAACGGTGCGTGCATAATAAATAGCTGAGAGTATATCATGAATGTATTCTGGTGTGGGCATATTGTTAGTGCGTGGCCGATGGTTGTCGACAAAATAAGCCATGTTTTTATGCTGGTTGAATGTTATATCCTGGTTAATAATGTAACCACCTTCGTCTACCCTGCGCAAGAATAACCAGGGCGCCAGCGTTTGTTCATCCACATAGGTCTCGTAACGGTCGTAGACTTTAAAAAACCAGTTAAAAGCTCCTTTGGTTTTTCCAATTACCTCCAGGTGGTATGTGTCACGGCCTTTAATTTTCTTGTTCTCATCTTTTACCTTAAATGTACAGGTTCCCGCGATTACCTCTCCCGTTAGTAAAGCATCGTAGTAAGCTTTGTATTTCAGATTTTCACCCCGCTGAAAAGCATCGTTTTTCACTGTCCTTAACTGCGCGAAACCTCCTGAAAATAACATACTGAAGGCTATCGCGAAAATCATTCTTGTTCTCATGGCATAGGTTTTACCATAAATCAGGCAAAATCTGTTCCAAAAAGATCAATTAATGTATCTTGTTGCTGATCAGACTACAATGTTGATGATTTTACCGGGAACGATGATGATTTTCCTTGGGGTCTTCCCGCCCAGCCATTTTTCGGCATCTTTATGGGAAAGGGCGCTTTTTTCAATATCGGCATGGGGCATATCTGCCGGCAGGTTTAAGGTAAAACGCATTTTACCGTTGAATGATACGGCATAGGTAAAAGTGTTTTCGGCAATATAGTCAGGGTTGAATTCCGGAAAAACCGCTTTGCTCACACTTTCCTTGTTCCCCAACAAATGCCACAATTCTTCAGCAATATGCGGGGCATAAGGGGAGAGGATGATGGTGAAATCGCTGAGTACCGCACGCTTGTTGCATTTTATGTCCGAAAGTTCATTCACCCCGATCATAAAGGTGCTGACGGCGGTATTAAAGGAAAAACGTTCGATATCTTCACGTACCTTTTTTATGGTTTTGTGTAAAACTTTCAGTTCTTCTTTTGTGGGAGTTTCGTCCGAAACACAGAAATTATTGTCGTGGTCGTGGAACAGCCTCCAAAGCTTGCGGATAAAGCGAAAAACCCCTTCTATGCCTTTGGTATCCCATGGTTTGTGTTGTTCGAGCGGCCCAAGAAACATCTCATAAAGACGCAGGGTGTCGGCACCATATTTTTCAACCAGGTCGTCAGGAGTTACCACATTGAATTTAGATTTGGACATTTTTTCCACCTCCGATCCGCACACATATTTTCCGTCTTCAAGAATAAATTCCGCATTTGCCAGATCGCCTCGCCAAGCCTTGAATTCAGTAATATTTAAAATGTCGTTATGTACCATATTGATATCAACCAGTATGGGATCGGTATCGTAGGAGTTTTTTAAGTTGTAAGAAACAAATTTGTTGGTTCCCTTAATCCGGTAAACATAACTCGAACGTCCCTGTATCATACCCTGGTTGATGAGCTTTTTAAAGGGTTCTTCCTTGCAAACCATGCCAAGATCATATAAAAACTTGTTCCAGAATCTGGAATACATCAGATGTCCGGTGGCGTGTTCCGCCCCACCAATATACAGGTCCACGTTTTCCCAGTAAGAGTTGGCTTCTTTCGAAAAATATTCCTTGTCATTATGCGGATCCATATAGCGCAGGTAGTAGGCGCTGCTTCCTGCAAAGCCCGGCATGGTGTTGGTTTCGAGTGGAAACCTTCTTTGGTTTTCCAGTTTTGCGCTCTGGCCAGCGGTGGTTCGCCGGTTTCGGTAGGCAGGTAGGCATCTACGGCTGGCAGTTCCAGGGGAAGTGCCGATTCGTCGAGGGTGTAGGGACAGCCGTCTTTGTAATATACCGGGAAGGGTTCACCCCAGTAACGCTGGCGGCTGAAAATGGCATCCCGAAGCCGGTAGTTAATTTTCCCATAACCAAAACCGCCTTCTTCGGCTTTTTTTATAACTGCTTTTGCTCCTTCGTGGGCCTTCAACCCGTTGATAAATCCTGAGTTTACACAGAATCCCTCTTTGGATTCAAAGGCTTCTTTGGTGATGTCTCCTCCGGCAATTACTTCTTTGAGTGGTAACCCGAAATGGTTGGCAAAAGCCCAGTCGCGGCTGTCGTGTGCCGGAACGGCCATCACGGCGCCTGTTCCATAGCCTGCCAGCACATAATCGCCCACCCAGATGGGCACTTCCTCGTTGGTAAAAGGGTTGACTGCATAAGCTCCCGTAAATTCGCCGGTGATTCTTTTCACGTCGGCAATACGTTCGCGTTCGCTGCGGTTTTTGGTTTCGTTCAGGTAGTTGTCAATGGTATCTTTGCGGTCGGGAGTGGTAATGCGGCTCACATATTCGTGTTCGGGGGCAAAGGTCATATAAGTAACCCCAAAAATAGTGTCGGGACGGGTGGTAAAAATCTCCATAAATAGTCCGTCATGACCTTTGATGGGAAATTTTATCATGGCTCCTTCAGACCGGCCTATCCAGTTGCGTTGTATTTCTTTTATTGATTCGGGCCAGTCGATAGTATCCAGGCCGTTTAAAAGCCTGTCGGCATAGGCGGAAATACGTAGCAGCCATTGTTTCATGGTTTTTCTGATTACCGGATGCCCGCCACGAATCGAAAAACCCTCGCTTACCTCGTCGTTGGCAAGCACCGTGCCCAGTTCCGGACACCAGTTAACCATAGTGTCGGCAAGATAGGCCAGGCGATAATGCATCAGCATATCCTGTTGTTGTTTTTCGTTCATGGCGTTCCACTCTGATGCCGTAAAGGCAACTACATCGCTGCAGGCAGCACAGATGCAGGTATTCCCCTTGATTTCAAATTCTTTTACCAAATCAGATATTGGCTCAGCTTTATCGGTTTTTTTGTTGTACCATGAATGAAAAAGTTGGATAAAAGTCCACTGTGTCCAAATGTAATAGTGTGGGTCACAGGTGCGTACCTCTCGGTCCCAGTCGAATGAAAAACCTATCTTGTCGAGTTGTTCGCGGTAACGGGTAATATTTTTTTCGGTGGTTATAGCCGGATGCTGGCCTGTCTGTATGGCGTATTGTTCGGCAGGAAGCCCGTAAGCATCATAGCCCATGGGATGGAGCACATTACAGCCGGTGAGTCTTTTGTAACGGGAATAAATGTCTGAAGCGATATAACCCAGCGGATGTCCTACATGTAAACCCGCTCCCGAAGGATAAGGGAACATATCGAGCACGTAATATTTAGGTTTAGAATGATCAATTTCAGCTTTGAAGGTTTTCTGTTCACTCCAGTAGCGTTGCCACTTTTGCTCTATTTCTACAAAATTATAGTCCATAAACTCTTGAAATATTTAATAAAACAAGCCGCGAAGTTATGAAATTATAACGAGAGGATGATGAAGCATTTAGAATTTTGGATTTTTTGTGCAATGAGTATGCATGCTATTTGAAAATCAAGTGCGGCCCTGTAGTATATTTTGTCGTTAACAAGGAAAATAGACAGTACGCATGATATGGACATCTGCTGAAAAAGCAGGTTTGCAGAATAAAAGTTGAGAGTACTTTTGCTGGAGTGAAAGGTATATTTTTGCTGCGAGATAATACCATATTATTAATTTTACTAATTTAGTCCCCCAAATAGTACAACATGGGGCATAAGGAAGAAAGATTTACACGACGGAGGCTTAACAGTTCAAGGATTACAACTATAGTGAGTATTTCGCTGGTGCTGTTTGCCATAGGGCTGGCCGGGCTGCTTTTGCTGCACACAAAAAAACTTTCCGACCATGTAAAAGAAAATATTGGCTTTACTGTTTATATGAACAAAAACGTAAAGGAAGCCGAAATAATGCAGTTGCAAAAAGAACTGGATGCCATGGAATATGTGCGTTCTACCGAATATATCAGCGAAGAAAAAGCTGCCGAAACTTTTCAAAAAGAGTTGGGCGATGATTTTGTAAGTTTTATAGGATATAATCCACTGCACACTTCGATAGAGGTTCACCTGAAAGCTGCTTATGCAGAAGATTTTTATTTTACACAGGTTGAAAACATGCTGACCAAAAAACCGATTGTAAAGGAAGTTTCCTATCAACGGTCGCTAGTAAAAACTCTTAACGACAATGTTAGAAAAATCACCTTGGTTTTGTTGGTTTTTGGCCTTTTACTGTTGCTTATTGCCGTTACGCTGATAAATAACACCATCAGGCTGGCAGTGTATTCCAAGCGTTTTCTTATCAAAACCATGCAACTTGTAGGCGCTACTTCAGGCTTTATCCGTAAGCCCTTTTTATCGGTCAGCATCCTTCACGGCCTGATTTCTTCTTTTATTGCTATAGGGATGCTTGTGGTGGTAATTTATGTTTCACGCAGTGAAATACCCGAAATCATTAGCCTTCAGAGCCTCGATCTGTTTCTTATATTGTTTGCATTTGTCATCCTGATAGGATTTATTATTTCGGTAGTTTCCACTTATATCGCAGTAAGGAAATATTTAAAGCTTAATGTGGATCATTTATATCTTCAATAATTTTTTCAGAAAAAACATTTTTTAAAATGGCACAAAAAAGAAAACCTAACATAAGTAAAAAACCCGGACAGGAACAAGCAATCAAGACTGAGCCTGTAGTGATTCCTAAACCAGAACCCGTGAAAGGCTATACCAAATCTAAAACGGCAGAATCCAAAAATCATGGTTTTTTGTTTGACAAAAGAAATTACCTGCTGATGCTGGCCGGGATAGTTTTTATTGTTATCGGCCTGGTAGTGATGGCTGGTGGTGGTTCTGACGATCCCAAAGTATTCAATCCGGATATTTTTAATACACAGCGACTCACTGTAGCCCCCATACTTATCCTGCTGGGTTTTGTAGTTGAGGTGTTTGCCATCATGCTCAAACCGAGAGAAAAAACGGATGCATGACCTATCTTGAAGCAATTATTATTGCCATCGTAGAAGGTATAACCGAATTTTTGCCGATTTCTTCTACCGGGCATATGATTATCACCGAGAAACTCCTTGGTGTCGAAAGTTCTGAGTTTACAAAGGCTTTTATCATCAATATACAGTTTGGCGCCATTTTGTCGGTCGTGGTCATGTATCTCAAACGTTTTTTTCAGTCATTCGATTTTTACCTTAAGCTGGCCATCGCCTGTATTCCCTTGGTTCTGGCTTTTTTGCTTGAGAAAGTAATCGACCAGATGCTTGAACAGGTGCTGATAGTCGCTATTGCGCTTTTTGCCGGCGGAGTGATATTGATTTTTATCGACAAATGGTTTAAAGGCCAGGAAAAGTCCACCAAAGTAATGTCAAATAAAAATGCATTTTTTATCGGGCTGATACAGATTATTTCGGTAATACCCGGTGTCAGCCGTTCGGCGGCAACCATTATCGGGGGCATGACACAGGGCCTGAACCGCAAGCAGGCTGCTGAATTCAGTTTTTTTCTTGCAGTGCCCACTATGCTGGCTGCCTCGGGATACAAACTGTTGTCCAATTACGAAGTGCTATTTTTTAATGCAGACAAAACTTTTAATACGCATAACATCTCTCTCTTGCTGGTGGGCAATCTGGTAGCTTTTGTTGTAGCCATGGCCGCCATAAAGTTTTTGATTTCTTTCTTAACAAAACATGGATTTAAGCTTTTCGGATATTACAGAATCGTGGTAGGGTTGCTGCTGATAATTCTGTTGCTTGCCGGTGTTGATCTACAAATATTATGAGCCAGTTTTTTAATTTTCCGGAAGGCGAGGTTTTATTTATCGACAAGCCTTACAAATGGACATCTTTTGATGTTGTCGGGAAGGTGAGATTTATTCTAAAACATCAGCTTGGTATAAAAAAGATTAAGGTGGGGCACAGCGGAACACTTGACCCGCTGGCTACAGGACTGCTGATTATTTGCACCGGCAAGGCCACAAAAAGAATAGAAGAATTTCTTAATCTCGATAAGGTTTATTCCGGCACCATCATGCTGGGAGCCACCACACCTTCTTTCGATCTGGAAACAGAAATCAGCCAGACTTTCGACACGGCAGGACTCACCGAGGAAGACATCCTGTCTACGGCCCTGAAATTTGTCGGCCTGCAAAATCAGGTTCCGCCGGTTTATTCGGCGATAAGGGTTAATGGGAAAAGAGCTTATGAGATGGCGAGAAGCAAGCAGGAATGCATCCTTGAGCCTAAAAGAGTGCACATAAAAAGTTTTGAGATTACCAAAATTCAGCTACCGTTGGTGGATTTTCGGGTCTCGTGCAGCAAGGGAACTTATATACGTGCGCTGGCCAGAGATTTCGGCGAATCATTAGGCTGCGGGGCACACCTTACCAGCCTGTGCCGCGAATCTATCGGGAACATTTCCCTCAGCGAGGCTTTGAGTATTCAGCAATTTGAGTTCCTGGTAGCACAACAGAACCCTTCAGTGTAGAATTTCGGGTGTTTTTTCCTGAATTTTTCAGTTTCCAATTACTATCAATTCATCCCTGTTTTTGCCAATGCTTCTCTGGTGGCCTTGATCATCGGTTGTATCGAGATTGGTTCGCCAACAGCATGCTTCATCCACACTTCGGGGATGGTGCGGCCATAGGAAAACATGCGGATGACTTCGTCGGCAAACTTTTTATCTTTCATATAGGCTTCAACCTGGAACTGTATCAGGTGTCCGATTGGATAGTTGGATAGATACAAAGGATTGTCAATCATGTGCGAATAGATGCCAAGTATGGGGCAGTCTTTGATTCCAAAAACATCTGCATAATATTTGTTCCAAACTTCTTTGGCGTTGGCTATCACAGCTTCTTTAAGTTCTTCCTTAGTGGCTTTGGGGTGTTCGTACAGCCATTTCCATGTCTGCATATCTACAAGTGAAACACCCATAATTTCGTAGCATGACCAAAAATCGTCGAGTACCTGCAAGTTTTCTTTTTGAGGGTCGGGATTATTGATGTCGAGGAGGCCGAGATCGCGTTTCTGGAAGATAAAGGCCAGTGCTTCAGTAAATCCGGTGTTGGGAACACCGGCCAGGGAATAATAATCAACATCGTACATCGATAAGGTTTGTTCTACATTATGTCCGAATTCGTGGCAGGCGATATTGTATCCTTTATAATTCCATCCTTCCTTCGGGAAGCGGGTGCGGAGGTGCGAAACGTCGCCTTTCATCATGGTTCCCCAGGCATGTCCCGATCCGCGTGCCGGGTCAATAACAATTTTTGAAGCGAGGTATTCGGCCTTGTCCTTTGAAAAACCAAGTTTTGTCAGGATGTTGGGAAGATCGTTTTGGTAATCGGCAACATTTTTGTATTTTGCCCTTACTTTTGCCGTTAATTCATCTTCTGAAATGGAACTTCTGGGTTTGAAACCGTCGTACCAGATATCAAAGGGTTCCAGCTTGCGGTTGAGTCGTTTGCTGATGCTTTTGGCTACCTGTTTCACTTCGGGGGAAGAAACAAAGTCGATAAACAGTTTTTCAACTTCCTGCTGCGGCATTTCCATTCCTTGTTCAGTGGCGCGCTGAATGTAGGTAGGGTATTGCGGGTTGTATTCGTCAATTTTTTGTATAGCGTTGAACAGGCCCAGCATGTGTCCGTAGCGGTTATTATCTTCGGGCTTGGCGGCGATTTCTTTTTTATCTTTAAAAACTTTGTTTGAATAAGGATTCCATTGCACGCCAGGGTTGTTGATAGCGCTGTCGGGGATTTCCTGCAGTATGATGCGGAGCATTACCTGGTAAATCATTTTCTGTTTCAGCAGGCCGTTTTCGCCCTGATAATTTGCTTTCAGTTCATCGCGTAACCCCCAGTGGCTGATTAGCTTCATATCCTTTGGAAAATAAGAAGCGCCTTTGTCATCGATAAGGTTTCCCATATAAATGTTGTATTCCGAAATATACATATCGGCTTTGGTAAGCGCGTCGGAAAACTGTTGTTGTGCTTCTGCGGGAACGCGTGAGGTATACATGTCCCCCAAACGTGCATAGGCCCATTGTGTTCTGTTCCATTTCGGGCCGAGTTCAATTTTTTCTTTTAACGTATAAAAAGGAAAATTCAATATGGTGGTAAATGCAATCTTGTTGGCGAAAAAGTCGTCGTTCAGGTGGGCAAAGGGGTCATAAGCCCCGAAAATGTCATCTACGGGGATCATTTCCCCATCGTCAATGTGGAGCGGGCGTTTAAGGTCGATGCTTATCCTGTTGAAATTTCCGAAAAGGACTTCAAAGTTGGTTTGTAAGCGTGCGAATAATGTGTTCAGTGCGGTGGTGTCGCCGGCAAAATTCTGCAAACAGAATTCTTTAAACTCATTTTCAGTGCCGTCGTTTTTTGTCCAGAGAGCAGCAGCCTGACTAACTCCGCGGGTAATGCGTTCTTTTTGCTGGTTGCCGTATTTGGCAATGAGATTGTTGACCGTTGAATCAACAGTGGTTTGAGTGATGGATCCCATTTGTTGTTTGGTTTTTGATTTGTCGGCCCTGTGGCATTGTGCGAAAGACAGTGCCAACGGAATACATAATAAAAAAATAATTTTATTCATATTGATTTCATGTTTAGGTTCGTAAATAAAAATGCCAGCTTTTGAAAACAAACTCAAAAGTATGAAAAAAAAAGAAATTAGTAGTAACTATCAGAGTTTTATTTCTTCACCGGCATTGTTGAAGAAATGGTATTCAAGAAAATGGAAGTTGTTGGAATAGCCAAGTTTTATCCATTGTTTATATTTGAAAAACCATTGCCTGTGCCGTGAATATATTCCCTTTGTAAGGTAGGCGTAGAGGTAGGGGTGAACCAGCAGTTTTATTTTTCTTTCGTTTTGTTCTTTTAACAGGTACTGAATACGGTTTTCGATATCATCAATCAGGGAAATGCTGGCCCTGATTTCACCGGATCCTTCGCAAAACGGGCATTGTTCTAATATTTTTACGTTTGTCTCAGGTCTTACACGCTGCCGCGTAATCTGTACCACGCCGAATTTGCTTGGGGGCAGCACCGTGTGCTTGGCGTGGTCGGCTTCCATTTCGAGGCGCATTTTTTCAAAGAGCAGTCTGCGGTTGGTGGCAATATGCAGGTCGATAAAATCAATTGAAATGATGCCGCCCATATCGCGTAGCCTGAGTTGCCTGGCAATTTCTGCCGCAGCATCCATATTGACTTCCATGGCGTTGGCTTCCTGGTTGTTATCGATATTGCTGCGATGTCCGCTGTTAACATCGATAACATGCATGGCTTCAGTATGTTCAATGATGAGGTATGCTCCGTTTTTAAGGTACACTTTTTTGCCAAAAGCATTGCGTATCTGTTTGTCGATACCGAAATGCTCAAAAATGGGTTCTTTGCCTTTATAAAGCTTTACTATATCAGACTTTTCGGGTGCTATAGTTTTGATATAATTTCGGAGTTCGTCACAAATTGCCGCATCATTAACGTGTATGCTGTTAAAGGTCTCGTTCAGGATGTCGCGCAAAATCACCGAGCTGCGGTCGATTTCACTCAAAATCTTTTTGGGGGCTTTGGCGTTGCCTAACCGTGCCACCATTGATTCCCATTTCTGCATGAGATCCTCCATGTCGGCAATAAGTTCGGCCACTTTTTTGTTTTCGGCCACCGTTCGGATAATAATACCGAAGTTTTTAGGTTTTATACTGGTTACCAGTCTCTTAAGCCTATTGCGGTCTTCGTTGCTTTTTATTTTTTGCGATATGGAAATACGATCGGAAAAGGGTACTAATACCAAGTATCTTCCTGCAATAGCCAGTTCGGATGTGATCCGCGGTCCTTTGTTGGATATAGGTTCTTTTGCTATCTGTACCGGAATTTCCTGGTTAACGGCAATTATCTGCGATATCTTCCCGGTTTTTTCAATATTTTTATCGAATGATAATTCGTTGCTGGTTAGCGGAAGCGCTTTTCCCTGTACTGCACTTTTAGTGTATTTCATCAGGGAATGAATCTGCGGGCCTAAATCAAGATAATGCAAAAAAGCATCTTTTTCGTAGCCTATATCAATAAACGCTGCATTTAAGCCCTGAACGATTCTTTTGACCTTGCCAATGTAAATATCTCCAACAGAAAAAGTATTACTATTTTTTTCTCTGTGAAGTTCAACAAGTTTTTTGTTTTCAAGTAATGCAATCAATACTTCGGAAGGACCCGAATCTATAATAAGTTCCCTGTTCAAAGACAAAAAATTTTAAGGCTTTAAATGTGTAATGTGGAATTTTGCAGTGTTGTGTAAAAGAAATAAAAAAAACACCTGCCTTAAATCATAATAATTTAAGGCAGAGTGTTTTAAATAAGATTTATTTCTTCTTATGTCTGTTCTTTCTCAAGCGTTTTTTACGCTTGTGGGTTGACATTTTGTGTCTTTTTCTTTTTTTACCGCTTGGCATATTTTTAAAATTTAGGGATATTATTTAACACTCTTTTTTACTTCGCTGGTAAATACCTTTGCCGGTTTGAAAGCGGGGATATTATGAGCCGGAATAACGATGGTGGTATTTTTTGAAATATTTCTTCCGGTTTTTTGTGCGCGTTTTTTTACTATGAAACTGCCAAAGCCTCTGAGATAAACGTTTTCGCCTTTTTGCATTGCAGCTTTTACTGCCTCCATGAATGCTTCAACTGATGTTTGAACAGTTAATTTTTCAATACCTGTTTTGTTAGCAATTTCTGCTACGATTTCTGCTTTTGTCATAATGAAAAAAAATTTTTTATAAGTTAAATATTAAGGTATAATTTCGTTTTCCACTGTTTTTTTTACCGGGGTGCAAATATAAACTTATTTTTTCAAAAGCAATTTTTTTCTCAATTTTATTTTTGGGAAAATGACGTATTTTGCATTAATAATTAACAGGTTGTGAAATTTTCAGATAATTTAATAAGGTGGTATAATCAGCATAAGCGAAAGCTTCCCTGGCGAAATACCAACGATGCTTACAAAATATGGATGTCGGAGGTTATACTTCAACAAACGCGTGTTGAACAGGGTTTGGGATATTATGAACGGATTATTGCCAGGTATCCCGACATTTTCAGAATGGCAGATGCCAAAGAGGAGGATTTGCTAAAATTGTGGCAAGGGCTGGGATATTATACCAGGGCCCGTAATATGTTGAGTGCCGCACAAGAAATTGTGACTGATTACGCGGGTATTTTCCCCCAATCTTTTGATGAGATAATAAAAATCAAAGGGATAGGAAAATATACGGCAGCGGCAATTTTGTCTTTTGCCTACGATTTACCCTATCCCGTGATGGATGGTAACGTGAAAAGGGTTTTGTCGCGCTATTTTTGCCTGACCGGCGATATTGCTAATGCGGCTACCGAGAAGGAGCTGGAAAATAAACTGCAAAAAGTGTTCGACAAAAAAAGGCCTTCGGATTTCAACCAGGCCATCATGGAATTTGGCGCCCTGCATTGCAAAGCCGATAATCCCGGTTGCGCAAATTGTGTAGTAAAAGATGGCTGTAAGGCGTTTTTAAAGAATAAAGTCGCTGAATTGCCTGTAAAATCAAAAAGAACAAAGGTAAAAACAAGGTATTTTTATTACCTGGTGCCATGGCTAAAAGTGCACAGCCAAAAATATACTTTTCTGCAAAAGCGTGAAGCGGAAGATATCTGGAAACATCTATTCCAGTTTCCACTCATCGAAACGGCGAAAAAGTTATCATGGAATCGTCTTGCCGTAACGCCGGAATTCAAAAATTTTCTGAAAAACGATCATTATAAGGTGCTTGAGATTTCTGACGTTTATTTTCATAAATTGAGCCATCAGACTATCTGTGCCGTATTTGTACAATTGGAAGTGTTCAGCGGATTACATGATGAAAAACTAAATAAAGTGCCGATCCAAAACCTGAAAAAATATCCCACATCGCGGCTTATTGAAAAGTACCTCATAGAACATGTCTTTGCTGACACATAAAAAATGCTTATAAAACCTTATAAAATGAAGCTTATCAACGTATTTATATTTTTTGTTTTTCTATCTCTATCGGCTTGTAAGAGTGCCAGGGAATCGCAGGTTGTGGAGCAGGCCGGACCCGCTCCGTTATCACTGTCAAGCGGCAGGGTTTCGCATCAATACCGGGCCACAGGCTGTTTGACCGTGATACTGGTTGATAAACCCGGGGAAGCACTTGTACTGATACCCAGGGAGCAATTGGCATCCAAATATGATAAAGACGGACTGGAATTGAATTTTAATTATCATCTTTTAAAAATGCCCAATCCCAAAGGCTGCGAAGTGGGGATTCCTGCCGAGTTGAGTAATATTTCCATAAAATAAGCCCCGCGAAACCAAGCCCATTCGTTATTGCTTTGTCTGATAATGCTTTGTCCTGCAGAAGGATAGAGTTTCGAGAGGCTCAGAGGCGCTTAGACAAAAGAATAGTAACTTTGAGAGGCTTTACCTGCCAACTTACTGTTATTGGAAAGAGCTGCCGGGGTGTCATTTTATTGTTTTTTTATTTTTTAGCTTTTACTCCAAATAATTATCAAAAAATGCACCAGCAGAAGAGCGATTTTATTGGTTGTCTGAAAATGCATTCATGTTGGCAGTAGTCACTTTCCATTCACCCATATCAGTTTTTACCCAATTAGCTGTGAATATCCCGTGAGGATGTCCAATTACAGAATCATTTATTACAATGTCCAATTCATATTTTCCGGTATAACCTGCTCTGTCAGTTGATGACCATTCTTGCAGTTTTTCTGTCTGTAGATTTTTTACAATTTTATAATATGGCCCCACCCATTTGTCAGCAAGTTCTTTTGAATTTATGATAATGAGTTCATCGTCAATCAGAACAACGTCTGGCGCAAACATATTGCAAATTCCAATGGAGTCATTATTATTCCACGTGTTTTGCCAGTTTGTAATTAACGAATCAATAGGTGCTTTCGGCACTTCTGTTTCGGTTGGTTTTTGGTTGCATGAGAATAATAGGCCAATAGCGAGAATTCCAAAAAGAATTTTTTTCATTTTTTTCATTTTTAAAGGTTAATAATTTATTTATTACAAAAGAGTTGCCCGTTTATTCTTTTTGTCTTATATGTTAAGCAAAATTAAAATTAAGCAAAAATAAACATTTTGATATTGCAAACAAATGTTTTTAATTATTTTTTTAAAGGATTATAATATATGTCTTCTATCTTTTTGCAATAAGTAAAAACACATTTATTCCACAGTCATGCGGATTGCTTAAATGCAGAAGTTATTTGCTAAGGCATAAGTTGTTTTGCAGGCCTTGCAGCAAGAAAAAAGGAAATTTTCAGCGCATCATCCTATGAGAGATTGAATTTTTCGGGGTGTTTGGCCACTCTCCCTTTGTAAAATTTTTCAATAATTTTAAAGTCTTCTTCATAGTTTCCGCTTGGATGTATTACCACATCGGACACGCAACACACTTTTTCCTTATAATCCACATAGCAGAGCACGATAGGAATCTGAGCGGCTGTGGCAATAAAATAATAGCCTTTCTTCCAGTGTTTGGTGTATTTGCGTGTGCCTTCCGGCGTGATGACAAGGCAGAGGTTTTCGGCACTTTTAAAAACATCAACAATATGTTTGGCGACGTTGCTCCCGTGTTCGCGGTCAACAGGAATCCCGCCTATCCACATCAAAAATCGTTTTAAGGGAAACCGGAAATATTCTTTTTTTATCAGGAATTTTACATGGAGCCTGAATACCGATGCTGAAAACCGTCCTATTGGAAAATCCCAGAAGCTTGTATGTGGCGCCACCAGTAAAATGCAGTTTCCAATACCTTCAGGCAGTTGATATACCGGTCGCCAGCCGAAAAGTTTCAATAGTAAGCGTGATAAATGTTTCATGTTTGTAAAGGACAAAATTTCCGGACTGCAAAAATAATAATAAAAAGCAAAAAAGTAGTATTTTTGCACCAATGAAAAACCTGAGAAACTTTTGTATCATTGCCCATATTGACCACGGCAAAAGCACTTTAGCAGACCGTATGCTCGAAATTACGGGCACGGTCACAGCCCGCGAATTTCAAAATCAGGTACTGGACGATATGGATCTGGAACGCGAAAGAGGTATCACGATAAAAAGCCATGCCATTCAAATGACTTATGAATTTGAGGGGCAGAAGTATTTTATGAACCTGATCGATACCCCCGGCCATGTGGACTTTTCCTATGAAGTTTCCCGTTCGATTGCTGCCTGCGAAGGCGCCTTGCTGGTGGTGGATGCCACTCAGGGAATACAAGCGCAAACCATCTCGAACCTATATCAGGCACTGGATCATGAGTTGGAAATTATTCCGGTACTGAACAAAATGGACATGGATAGCGCTATGCCCGAAGAAGTTAAGGATCAGATTGTGGACCTCATCGGTTGCCACCGCGAGGAAATTATTGAAGCCAGCGCAAGAACCGGAATGGGAATAACCAACATTCTGGAGGCCATAGTAAAAAGAATACCCTGCCCGAAAGGTGACCCTGAAAAACCTTTGCAGGCCCTGATATTTGATTCGGTTTTTAATTCTTACCGCGGCATTATTGCTTATTTCAGGATTTTTAACGGCGAACTCAGGCATAATGACTTTGTGAAATTTTTTGCCACGGACCACGAATACCACGCCGACGAAATTGGTATTCTGAAACTTGATTTTCAGCCTCGTGAGGTGATGCGTGCCGGAGAGGTAGGCTATATTATATCGGGAATAAAAACAGCCAAAGAGGTAAAAGTGGGTGATACCATTACCCATGTTGAAAGACCCTGTGGTACTGCTGTTTCCGGATTTCAGGATGTGAAACCTATGGTGTATGCGGGTGTTTATCCAGTAGATGCTGATGATTATGAAGAATTACGCACCTCGCTGGAAAAACTTCAGTTGAACGATGCTTCGCTGCATTTTGAACCTGAATCCTCTGCCGCCCTGGGATTTGGTTTCCGTTGCGGTTTCCTGGGCCTGTTGCACATGGAAATTGTGCAGGAGAGGCTGTACAGGGAATTTGATATGGATGTCATCACCACGGTGCCCAACGTTTCTTTCAAAGTTTTTACCACCAAAGGAGAGGAGATAGATGTCCATAATCCTTCGGGGCTGCCTCTGGTAACCACTATCGAACATATAGAGGAACCTTACATTCTGGCGCAAATCATCTCTAAATCGGATTATACCGGGCAACTGATGACCTTATGTATTGAAAAGCGCGGTATTATGAAAAACCAGGTGTACCTCACCAGCGACAGGGTGGAACTGACCTTTGAAATGCCCCTCAGCGAGATTGTCTTTGACTTTTACGATAAACTGAAAAGTATTTCGAGAGGTTATGCATCTTTTGATTATCATATCATTGGCAACAGGCCAGCCACTTTGGTCCGCCTGGATATTCTGCTGAACGGCGAGATGGTGGATGCGCTTTCAACACTTATTCATCGTGATTATGCCTATGATTTCGGGCGAAAAATGTGCGAAAAACTCCAGGATCTCATTCCGCGTCAGCAATACGAAGTAGCCATACAAGCCGCTATCGGAGCGAAAATCATTGCCCGTGAAACCATCAGGCCGGTACGTAAAGACGTTACCGCCAAATGTTATGGAGGTGATATCACCCGTAAAAGAAAGTTACTCGAAAAGCAGAAAAAAGGTAAAAAACGTATGAGGCAAATCGGTAATATCGAGGTGCCGCAGTCGGCTTTTCTGGCAGTATTGAAACTGTGATAATTATTTATTTTTTTAAGACAGTTAAATTTTATAATTTTGCACTTTAAAACGGAAACAAAACAAAAAAACTAATATATGTCAGGACATAATAAGTGGTCAACCATCAAAAGGAAAAAAGGAGCGCTTGACTCAAAAAGATCGAAAATTTTTTCGAGAATCATTAAGGAAATTAATATTGCTGTAAAAGAAGGCGGCCCCGATCCCGACGGCAACCCAAAACTCCGTCTGGCGATTGCTAATGCTAAAGGCGCGAATATGCCTAAAGACAACGTGCAGCGGGCTATCAACAAAGCTTCGGATAAAGACGCGTCTACTTATTCTGAAGTTACTTACGAAGGTTATGCTCCTAATGGAATAGCTATTTTTATTGAATGTGCAACCGACAACATACAACGCACAGTTTCCAATATACGTTCGTATTTCAACAAACATGGCGGAAACCTCGGCACCAACGGGTCGCTGAGTTTTATTTTCGACCGTAAAGGTATTTTCCGTCTGCCCAAAGGCAATATAAATACTGATGAATTTGAAATGGAAGTTATAGACGCTGGCGCAGAAGATATTGATTATGAGGAAGATACAATTGTTGTAACCACAGATTTTGAGAATTTTGGTTCCATGATCAAAAAGATGGAAGAAATGAAAATAGAAGTGGAAAGCGCCGAACTGCAACGCATCCCCAAAACCACCACCGCACTCGACAAAGAATCGGCACAGAAAGTGCTGAAACTTGTGGAGGTTTTTGAAGACGACGATGATGTGCAGAATGTTTTTCACAACCTCGAACTTACTGACGAACTGATGGACGAATTATAATTCATTCAGATCAGTACATTATTTAAAAAACCTCCGTAACTTTATGGAGGTTTTTTTTATTTAACTGAAGTTACGCATAAAAAATAAAATTGATAAATACCAGTCATTTGTGGATTGCAAAGAGATTAACACTATGGTAAACAACTTTTTTACATATAGTCAAAAAGAACAAAACTACGGTCAGTCTGAGCAGATTCTCCTGAAACGAAAGTGGAAGGAGAAGATTGTCGAAGACGACCGTTGTATGTCACACTTCGACTCGGACTCAACCCTCATTGCCACGCTATGCCCGGCTCTGTGTGACATAAAAAAATCATGCGAAACTTAAGTTATTTAAAATCCCGATTATGAAAAAAATTATTTTGTCGGTACTAATCATGGTAACTTTTTTTGCTGACCTTCTCGCCCAGGAAATGTGCCAGAGAGTTTTCGACGAAAAAAGCCAGAAGGATATCCTTGTGGGCGCCTGTACCCGTGAAGGCATACTTGCCTGTGCTTTTGCCGAAGATTATACTATTGAATACCCGGCCTACCAGCCTGTTGATTCCATAGTTTCACAACTGAAAAATCTTATCGGAGGCCTGAAATGCGTGATCGTGCTTGGAACATGGTGCGGTGACAGCAAAGAACAGGTTCCGCGGTTTTTCAAAATATTGGATCAGGCAGGTGATGTTTTTGATAAATTGGAAATTTTTTGTGTTGACAGGCAAAAGGAAGTGCCGGGCATGGAAATAAAAACCAACTACAATATTGAAAAAGTCCCGACATTTATTTTTTTTAGGGATGACACCGAAATTGGCAGGATAGTCGAAACCCCGAAAACCACACTTGAAAAAGACCTGCTGGATATAATTCTTGGGAAATAGATTTTTTTGTTTTGATCCTGCTACTCCCGAATCATCAAATTGTGTGGCTAAAGGAATAAAAAATGACAAAATGAAAAAGACATTATTTGGTTTTATCTTAATGGCATCTTCTACATTATTGTCGGGTCAACATAATAACACATACAAAAGTTAGTATGTGACTACCAAACCATCATCAGGAAATAAACTTTTATAAATTGAAAAGAAATTTCTAAATTTTCATTAGAAGTTCTTTTTGTTTGTCTTCAAAACCAACTTTCCCTAAAAGGGCAAACATATTGTTTTTATAAGCCTCAACGCCGGGCTGGTCGAAAGGGTTTACACCCAGCATATACCCACTAATGCCGCAAGCAAATTCAAAGAAGTAGATCAGCTCCCCGATGTTAAATTCGTTCAGCTCAGGCAGGCTGATGGTGATCACCGGCACCCCGCCGTCATTATGGGCCAGGGCGGTGCCTGTGGCCGCCATTTGATTAACTTCATGGATGCGTTTTCCTGCCAGATAGTTTAATCCATCGGCGTCATCAGCGGCATTGGGAATGCTAAGTGTTTTGGCAGGTTTTTCCACCAAAAGCATGGTTTCCTGCAAAATACGAAGGCCGTCCTGTATGTATTGTCCCATAGAATGCAAGTCGGTGCTGAAATGCGCGCCGGCAGGAAAAATCCCTTTATGCTCCTTGCCCTCGCTTTCGCCAAAAAGTTGTTTCCACCACTCAACGATATAATATAGGGTTGGTTGAAAATTTACCAGCATTTCTATCTTCATCCCTTTGCGGTACAACGCATTGCGGGCGGCAGTATACAGGCAGGCAGGGTTGGTGTCGAGGGAGGATGTTTTATACAACTCCTGTTGCATGGATGCGGCACCCGATAAGAGTTTGGATATGTCAAAACCTGCCACAGCCACGGGTAATAGCCCTACTGGTGTCAATACCGAAAATCTTCCTCCTACATCATCGGGGATAACAAATTCCGGATAACCTTCCTTATCTGCCAATTTTTTCAAAGCCCCTCTGCTTTTGTCGGTGATAGCCACTATGCGGGTTTTTGCATGTTCTTTACCATATTTATTTTCCAGATGATTTTTCAGGAGTCGGAAAGCTATGGCGGGTTCGGTGGTGGTTCCTGATTTTGAAATAACGATAATACTGTAGTCGCGTTTGTTTAGCAGTTGCATCAAATCAAAAAGGTAGTCTTCGCTGATGTTTTGGCCGGCGTATATAATTTCAGGATTTCCTTTCTGATAATGCTTAAATTGAGCGCTAAGAGCATCTATTATGGCTCGCGCTCCCAGATAGGAGCCGCCTATGCCAATAACCACCACCAGTTCTGATGTAGCCCTGAAGCGCAAGGCCTCGTCGTTTATTTTTTTTATTAAAGAGGAGTTAAGAGTTTCTTCGGGCAGGGTGAGCCAGCCCAGAAATTCGTTACCGGCACCATTCTTCTCTGTTAATAACTTGTAGTGTTTGTCAATTTCCGGTTGAAGAGATTTAAGCTGGTCTTCGCCAGTGAATTTGCTTATCCTGTTAATATTAATTTTTATTGGTGCCATATTTTTTATAATTTTGGTGTGAAATTAAAAAATTAAAATAAAAAAGAGCGGTTAGTACCGCTCTTTTTTAGAAACCAATAACCAATTATGAAAATCAAAATCTTTTATAAAACCAAAAAAAGAAAAATGAATACAATTTTTTTGACTTGGTAAAATTAATACATCCACGGCGCATAGGCTGTTAACATAGGTTAATAATCGTTAATAATTGTTAAAAGGCAAAATTTATCACTGTAATTAATGAATAAAAAAGTAATATATATAATAATCATTTTAATGACATTGGCCGTCATTATTTTGTTTTCCATTCAATTCTATTGGATGCAGAATGCTATCGCACTGAAGGAAGCTAATTTTTCGAGAAATGTAAAAGATGCCATGTCGAATGTGATTTACAAACTCGAAAAAATGGAAGTGGCCAACAAAATAAGATCAAAAATGTACAAAAACAAGCAGGGCCAGCAACTGTTGCACACAATTGATTCCATAAACAGTATTTATCAAAAAGAGATTGATGACAACAGCGGCGATACCAGCCGGTCGGACTCGGGGAACGTCTCAAAAAATATTTTTAATGTTACCAGCGAGAAGATTAATGTAACTGTTTTGCAGGAGCATACAGGAGAAATCATCAAAACCTATGATACGACCATCGTTTCTATTCAAAAGCGACTGGATTCGCCCAATCCCGATGCTTCTGTGTTTTCGGATATCCCTGAGCTTTCTTTTGGCATCGACAGCCTGTTGTCAAAAGATATCGAACATGTTAAATCAAATATCAATAATTATCTTGATAAAACTGCTCTGGTCAACGACGTTTTTAATGAACTGTTCAATATAAAACATTATGATGCCATTGAAAATCGTCTGAATTTCATTATGCTCGATTCGCTCATCAGCCACGAACTGCGGGGCAGCGGCATATATGCCGATTATGAGTTTGGGGTATACAGCCCGGTGCGAAACGTGATGATAATAGAAAAAACCGGCCATTATCACAAAGAATTGCTCGAAGAAGGTTATGCGTTCAATATTTTTCCGCGTGACCTCTTTATGACACCGGAATATATCATGGTTTACTTTCCACATAAAAGCCTGTATCTTTATTTACAAAACTGGCCGATGATAATCATTTCATTCCTGCTGATTATTATTATCGCGGTTTCTTTTATTTATACCATATGGACTATTTTCAAGCAGAAGAAACTTTCGGAGATGAAGAACGACTTTATCAATAACATGACTCATGAATTCAAAACGCCGATATCTACAATTTCGCTCACCTGTGAGGCACTGAAAGATAAAGATATTCCCAAAACAGAATCAGGCCTCGATAATTACATCAACATTATCAGCGAAGAAAATAAAAGACTGGGTTCGATGGCTGAGAAAATATTACAGACGGCCGTAATTGATAAAGGCCAGTTAAATTTGCATAATGAACTTATTGATGTGCACAGTATTATCGATGATGTAATTAAAAGTATTCAGATTCAGGTGGATGTAAAAAATGGCAGCATCAAAAAGAACTTCAAAGCAAGGAATTATTATATCAATGCCGATAAAACACACATCACGAATGTAATTTATAATTTATGTGACAATGCCATTAAATACACTCCTGATAAACCTGCTATCGAAATTTCAACACATAACATGCTGAAAGGAATAAGTATTGTGATTTCCGATAATGGAATCGGTATTTCAAAAGCCAACCAAAAAAAGATATTTGAAAAACTCTACAGGGTGTCCACAGGTGATGTGCACAATGTGAAAGGTTTTGGTTTGGGCTTGCATTATGTTAAAACTATTGTGGATGCTCATGGCGGCCATGTTGAGGTGGAAAGCGAAATTAAAAAAGGTACAAAAATTAAGATATATCTGCCGTTTTAATTCAAAAAATATTCTGTTATGACCATAAAAAATATTAATGTACTTTTGGCTGAAGACGATAAGAATTTTGGCGAGATGCTGAAAACGTACCTCAATGCCAAAGGATATACCACCAAATTGTGTGTAAATGGCGAAGAGGCCCTGAACGAATTTCTGGCGCATCCTTATGACTTCTGTATTTTTGATGTTATGATGCCTGTTAAAGACGGTTTTACCCTTGCAAAAGACGTACGGAAAAAAGACAAAAAAGTCCCCATATTGTTTCTGACAGCCCGTTCCTTGTCGGAAGATATTCTGAAAGGGTTCCAGATAGGTGCGGATGACTACATTACAAAACCCTTCAATATGGAGGTGCTGCTTATGCGAATAAATGCCATCCTGCGAAGAGCTGCCGGCGGTGTTAAACCGGGTAATAGCGGCAATACTTTCCGTATAGGGGATTATGTCTTTGATCACAACAGGCAGGTACTGACTATTTCGGGAAAGGAGCAAAAACTAACTTCAAAAGAATCGGAATTGCTAAAACTTTTATGCGAAAATGCTAACGACCTGCTGGATAGAAGCATTGCACTTAAGGAAATATGGCATGATGACAGCTATTTTAATGCCCGCAGCATGGATGTGTATATCACTAAACTCAGAAAATATCTCAAAGAAGACAACAGTATTGAACTTATCAATGTTCATGGCACCGGTTTTAAGCTGGTAGGTCATATCGAAAACATCTGAAAATCATTAAATTTTTTCAATTCCCGCAAAATGTTTACTTTTGCAGCCTCAAAACATTAAAATGGAAACAATGACAAATACTCAGATCCCTTACAAAGTAGCAGATTTAAAACTCGCCGACTGGGGAAGAAAAGAAATTGAAATAGCCGAAAAAGAGATGCCGGGACTTATGGCCCTGCGTGAAAAATACGGACAGATCAAACCGCTGAAGGGCGTCAGAATATCCGGCTCACTGCACATGACTATACAAACCGCCGTGTTGATTGAGACCTTGGTGGAACTTGGCGCTAATGTGCGTTGGGCCAGTTGCAATATTTTCTCGACACAGGATCATGCCGCAGCGGCTATCGCCGAAGCCGGAGTGCCTGTTTTTGCCTGGAAAGGTGAAAGCCTTGAAGAATACTGGTGGTGCACCCTGCAGGCATTGTCGTTTCCTGGTGGCAAAGGCCCGCAGATGGTGGTAGATGATGGCGGCGACGCTACTTTGCTTATCCATAAAGGATTTCAGGCGGAAAATGATGCCAACGTGTTGAATGTTAAGGCTTCAAGCCACGAAGAAGAGGTAATTCTTAGCCTGCTCAAAAAAGTTCTCGTCGAAGAACCCGGTAAATGGCACAATTTAGTAAGCGAATGGAAAGGCGTGTCAGAAGAAACCACCACCGGCGTTCACCGCTTGTACCAGATGATGGAAAAAGGCGAACTCCTGGTGCCCGCAATCAATGTGAATGATTCGGTTACCAAATCAAAATTTGATAACCTGTATGGCTGCCGCGAATCACTTGCCGATGGCATCAAACGCGCCACCGATGTTATGATAGCCGGAAAAGTGGTCGTAGTGCTCGGTTACGGTGATGTGGGCAAAGGATGTGCAAAATCCATGAGGTCATATGGCGCCAGAGTTATTGTTACCGAAATAGATCCTATTTGTGCCTTACAGGCCGCCATGGAAGGTTTTGAAGTTACCTGCACCGAAGATGCCCTGGCCGAAGGAAATATCTTTGTTACCACCACCGGAAACCGTGATGTGATTACCTTGGAACACATGACCAAAATGAACGATCAGGCGATAGTGTGCAACATCGGACATTTTGATAATGAAATCCAGGTGAGCAAACTGGAAAAATTCCCCGGCGTAAAGAAAATTACAGTTAAACCACAGGTTGATAAGTATATATTCCCCGACGGGAAAGCCATTTTCTTATTGGCAGAAGGCCGCCTGGTAAACCTGGGTTGCGCTACCGGACATCCCTCATTTGTGATGAGCAACTCTTTTACCAATCAAACGCTTGCACAAATGGACCTTTGGAAAAACAAAGACGTCTATAAAGTAGGCGTGTACCGCCTGCCCAAATATCTCGACGAAGAAGTAGCCCGACTGCACCTCGAAAAAATTGGCGTGAAACTGACCAAACTTTCTAAAGAACAAGCAGATTATATCGGTGTACCCGTGGAAGGCCCTTACAAAGCCGAACACTACAGGTATTAATCAGGCACAACCAAATTCAATATTTGAGTGTCAAATATTGAATATCAATGTTTTATCATGGCGGAGAAGCTTTATCGGTTTGCTAAGTTTTTATTCTTTGTGGCTTTTGTTTCGCTGGCTTTTTCGTGTGCCAACATCGTTTCGCCTACAGGCGGTCCTAAGGATATCGCACCTCCGAAGGTAAAAACTACCGAACCTCAAAATTATTCGGCTGGTTTTACAGGGAACAAAATCAGAATAACATTTAATGAATATGTAGTTCTGGAGGATCAGGCAAACCAAATAGTAGTCTCTCCGCCAACAGGGGAGGAGGTTGAATATAATATCAGCGGCAAATCTATTGTTATTGACCTGCCTGAAAAAATCAGCGATTCGGTTACCTATTCCATAAATTTTGGTGAATCTATCAAAGACCTCAATGAAGGGAACCCGCTTCGCAATTACGAATTTGTTTTCTCGAAAGGTAATACAGTGGATTCATTGAGCATACAGGGCCGGGTGTATGATGCGCTGTTGTGCGATCCCCAAAAAGGTGTTCTCGTGATGCTCTATCCAGCCGATGATGATTCGCTGCCCATAAAATCCCAACCTTTGTATGTGGCAAAAACCAATAATGAAGGCATTTTTGTAATCGGTAATATTAAAAAGCAAAAGTATAAGATATTTGCACTCAGGGATATGAACACCGATATGCTGTTCAACCAACCTGCTGAATCCATTGCCTTTGCCGACAGTATGCTTACGCCTCAATATATTGTGAAAAATACTGATACGGCTAAAATAAAGGCGGATTCTTCGGCGCTCGCAAAGGATAGCCTCTTGTCAGTTGAGCCAATACGCAACACCATCCTTTATCTGTTTACCCAAAAAGACACCAGCCAAAAATTGCTGAAAGCCCGCGCAGACACATATCGTCAATGCAAATTTGTTTTTAAAAGTCCGGTAAAAGATTTGCAAATTATTGTTACCAACAGGCAACTGCCTGAAAACTGGAGCGTTAATGAGTATTCTGTCGGTCGGGATACCCTTACCTGCTGGCTGAAAGATCCGGATATGGATACCCTGAAAATGATTTTTAAAGATAAGGGGATTATTTTTGATACAGCAGAATTAGCCCTGAAGCAAAAACCGTCAGATCAGCAAATATTTAAGAAGCCTTCAGGAAAAGGAGTGGTTGATGATGATTGGAGAAAGAACAAGGTAATGGCCAATGTTTCAGGGGCTGGATCGCTTCCTTATTATATGCCGGTCAGGTTGCGGTTGTCAAACCCATCCGAAAAAACGGATTTTACAAAAATACGCCTGGCAGAAAAAGTGGATAGCACTTTCAAAGAAATTAATCCTGATGCCATTGCGGCAGATACTTCCTCAAAACGTTTGTTTTACATTACTTATAAATGGGTGCCGGAAAAATTATACCGGCTGGAGGTTTTACCCGGGGCTTTTACTGATATATATGGACTTGCAAATGATTCACTTATGGCGAATTTTTCGGCCAATAGCCCTGAGCATTACGGACGCTTATTATTTACTCTCAAGCTAAATGAAAGCGGCATTTCTTATATTGTTCAGTTGCTAAAAGAAGATAAGTCATTCATTGAACAGCATTCCGCGAAAGCAAACGGTCAAATGGTATTTGAGAATTTGGCCCCGGCTAATTACCGTATTCGCATTATTAAAGATGAAAATAACAACGGCCTGTGGGACGAAGGTGATTATTTCCAAAAACGACAACCGGAACCTGTGTTTTATTTTCCACAAGTGATAACAATCAGGGCAAATTGGGACACAGAATATGAGTTTGTATTATAGTTTATCGTGTTGGTTTTTAAAAATTTGCTTTTTGCGGTAAAAAAATATTCACTTTTTTTAACATTATTTCAAAATAGGTATAAATTTGCAAAAAAAAATTTTACCATGAAAATTTCACACATTGAGCACATCGGAATAGCTGTTAAAAACCTTGATGAAAGTATAAAATATTATGAAAACGTCTTGGGTTTCAGATGTTATGCCGTAGAGGAGGTGAAAGAACAAAAAGTAAAAACAGCTTTTTTTATGGTGGGACAAACCAAAATCGAGCTGTTGGAATCTACTGATCCTGAAGGACCAATAGGAAAGTTCATCGAAAAAAAAGGAGAAGGCATACATCATTTGGCCTTTGCCGCGCAGGATCTGGAATCCTCATTAGCCGAAATGGAATCCAAAGGTGTTCAGCTTATAGACAAAACACCCCGCAAAGGAGCTGAAGGATTACATATTGCTTTTCTGCATCCCAAATCAACCCTGGGCGTATTAACCGAATTATGCGAAGATAAAAGCAAAAAGTAATCTCAATTAAGCTAATAAGTTCTAAACAAAGAAATAGAAATCAATAAATTATAAATATGGCTTTACAAGATAAAATAAAAGAATTGCTCGACAAAAGGGAGTTGGCAAAACTCGGCGGTGGGCAGAAACGCATTGATTCCCAGCATAAAAAAGGGAAACTCACTGCCCGTGAACGTATTGAAATGCTTTTAGACGATGGGAGTTTCGAAGAATTCGATATGTTTGTTACACATCGTTGTAAAAATTTTGGTTTAGAAAAAGAAACCTATATGTCGGATGGTGTTGTTACCGGGTTTGGAACTATTGATGGCCGCCTGGTGTATGTTTTTGCCCAGGATTTTACGGTTTTTGGCGGGTCACTCTCTGAGACATTTGCTCAAAAAATTTGTAAAGTTATGGATATGGCTATGAAGGTAGGGGCTCCTGTGATAGGAATCAACGATAGCGGTGGCGCACGTATTCAGGAAGGTGTTACGAGTTTGGCAGGCTATGCCGAGATTTTTCAACGCAACATTATGGCTTCGGGTGTTATTCCGCAAATTTCTGCCATTTTTGGCCCTTGTGCCGGCGGTGCAGTTTACTCACCGGCTCTTACGGACTTTATAATGATGACCAAAAAGAGCAGCTACATGTTTGTAACCGGCCCCAAGGTGGTGAAAACTGTTACCGGCGAAGTGGTTACCGACGAAGAGTTGGGCGGCGCCATGGTACATGCTTCAAAATCAGGTGTGAATCATTTTGTGGCAGAAGATGAACAGGAAGGCATGCAGTTGATACGCAAACTGTTGAGTTACCTGCCTCAGAATAACCTGGAAGATCCTCCTTTAGCACCCTGTGAAGACCCTATAGATCGACTCGAAGATTTTCTGAATGATATTGTTCCTGATAATCCCAATAAGCCCTATGATGTAAAGGATATTATTCATGCCATCGTGGATCAGAATGAATTTTTAGAGGTAATGAGGCATTTTGCACCGAATATTATCATTGGTTTTGCACGTTTCAACGGGATGTCTGTTGGAGTTGTAGCCAATCAACCCAACTATCTCGCCGGTGTGCTCGATATCAATGCTTCACGTAAAGCTGCACGTTTTGTACGTTTTTGCGATGCGTTCAATATTCCGTTGGTTACCCTGGTGGATGTTCCGGGATTTTTACCTGGCACCACGCAGGAATATGGCGGTATTATTATTCATGGTGCGAAACTCCTTTATGCTTATGGCGAAGCTACCGTACCCAAAGTTACGGTTACTCTTCGTAAATCATACGGTGGCGCACACGATGTGATGAGCTCAAAACAGCTTCGCGGAGATATTAATTATGCATGGCCTTCAGCAGAAATTGCCGTGATGGGACCCAAAGGCGCTATTGAGGTGCTGTATCAGAAAGAGTTGAAAGAAATTACCGATGAAGCCCAAAAAGCTGCTTTCATTGCCCAGAAAGAAAACGAATACAAGGATAAATTTGCCAACCCATACCAGGCAGCAAAATTCGGATATATTGACGATGTAATCGAACCAAGAAATACGCGGTTCAGAATTATTCGAGCTCTGCAGTCGCTGGCAACCAAAAAAGACCAGAATCCTCCGAAAAAACATTCCAATTTACCACTTTAATTTGATGGGTCATGGCAGTTTTTAAAAAGAAAAAAACAGAACAACCGGTGGTTGAAGTCGTACCGGAAGAAATCAACCTCGACGAGGTGTCTGCTGTTATAGCAATGGCGCTTGATTTGCACCTGAAAGATATACATGATTATGAAAAAACAGTGTTGACAATTCAGAAAGTCATGCGGCCTTATTCTCCCTGGAGTTCAAAATTTTACGGACTCAGACAAACCCCCTTGCATATTCCCCGTCAAAGATTAAAATAATTGTCAATAATCCAAAAAATAAAATTATGGGTAAGTATAAATTTAAAATTAATGAAAAACAATACGATGTTGATATATCCAACATCGATGATAATATTGCCGATGTTGTTGTAAACGGCAAATCCTATAAGGTCGAAGTAGAAAAGTCATTGCAAACTACCAAAACCCCCAAGTTTGTAAGAACAGTGGCCGTACCTTCCACCGACGGGTCACCTCAAACAGCGAAAACCTCTTCGCCCTCAGCCCCCAAAGGCAGCGGTGTGGTAAAATCCCCTCTGCCGGGTATCATTTTGAATATCTATGTAAATGTTGGAGACTCCGTTTCTATTGGTCAGAAAATTATTACTCTGGAAGCCATGAAGATGGAAAACAATATTAACTCCGACAAAGAAGGAAAAGTATCCAGCATCAAGGTAAAGAAAGGTGACTCGGTGATGGAAGGTGATGTTTTAATTGAAATCGGATAAAAAATTTTGACATGGACCCAGTTATATATTATTGGATAGTTTTTATAGGTCTGTTCATTACAGTTTTTATTATTGATTTATATGTCACTGACCACCGCAAAGGGACACTGTCAGTAAAAACATCATTAAAATGGACAGCGCTCTGGATTAGTATAGCACTGCTTTTCGGAGTTTCATTATACTTCTTCTTTCCTCAGAATCCCGGCAGTTTAGGACATACAGGCCCTGTAATGATGACAAAATTCATTGCCGGATATCTTACAGAATACTCTTTATCGGTAGATAATCTTTTTGTTTTTATCATGATATTTTCCATGATGGCTGTTAGTCAAAAGAATCAGCCACGCTTATTAAAACTGGGGATATTAATTTCTATCGTTCTCAGGATATTATTCATACTGGTTGGTATGGAACTCGTGGAAAAGTTTCATTGGATTATTTATATATTCGGAGTAATTCTTGTCTGGACTGCTTACAAAATGGCTTTTACCAAAGAAGATGACCAGGTTGATCCCACAAAAAACATTCTTTACAAAGGAGCTTCTAAGCTTTTCCCGGTTGACCCTGACAAAGATCCTCATAAGTTTTTTAATAAAATAAACGGGAAATGGCATATTACATCAATTTTTTTGGTGTTGTTGGTCATCGGATCTACCGATGTGTTATTTGCCGTAGATTCCATTCCTGCTATTATCGGAGTAATTAAAGAAGGTGCATCTAATATTTTAACGCCCGAGGAAGAGAATTTCATCGCAATCACTTCAAATGTCTTTGCTGTTATGGGATTGATTTCATTGTTTTTTGCGCTTAAAGGAATTATCGGCCTCTTCCGTTTCTTGAAACACGGCGTAAGTTTCATCCTTTTATTTATTGGTGCCAAAATGCTGTTATCGGCAATTCCTACAGTACAAGGATTTTTCTCCAATCACTCATGGGTATCTTTGGTGGTGATAATTTCTACGTTAACTATTTCCATATTGTTATCCATGCTGATTTCTGAAAAGAAGGAAATTGATCAATTGAAAGACGAAGTTGATGATTTAAAAGAAAATATATTAAAATAGTAAATAATAAAGAATTATGGATTTGCAAAGCTTACTGCCAGTACTTTATAGTATAACCTGGCAAAATTTAGTAATGATTTCAGTGGGTTTGATACTTATATACCTGGCAATTGCAAAGGAATATGAACCCAATTTGTTGCTGCCAATGGGTTTTGGAGCTGTTTTGGTAAACATCCCTTTAACATCTGCCCTGACACAAATTGATCCGGTAACCGGAAAAGCATTGGAAGGAGCCTTGTCGGTTTTTTATGAAGCAGGTATAGCTAATGAAGTCTTCCCGTTGCTTATTTTTATTGCAATAGGGGCAATGATCGACTTTTCCCCATTATTTAAAAATCCCTTGTTATTGTTATTCGGTGCAGCCGCCCAGTTTGGAATCTTTCTGACCATGATGGGTGCGACATTGCTTGGATTTGATTTGAAAGAAGCCGCTTCTATAGGTATTATTGGTGCCGCTGATGGTCCAACATCCATTTTTGTCTCGTCGAGGTTTGCGCCAAATTTGTTAGGTCCAATATCTGTGGCTGCCTATTCGTATATGGCCCTGGTGCCCATCATTCAGCCTCCGGTAATCCGCTTGCTGACAACCAAAAAAGAACGTTGTATTCACATGGAAGCCCATGCCAAAAACGTATCTAAAACATCCCTTATTTTGTTTCCTATTGTTGTTACTATTTTTGCTGGAATAATTGCCCCTTCTTCACTTGCCCTTATAGGATTTCTGATGTTTGGAAACCTTATCAGAGAATGCGGCGTACTAAATAAACTCTCCTTGGCTGCTCAGAATGAATTATCCAGTATAGTAACAATATTACTTGGAATCAGTATTGCCAGCACCATGACAGCCGATCGTTTTGTCAGATTGGATACCTTGATGATTATCGGTCTTGGACTGGTGGCTTTTATCTTTGATACTTTTGGAGGTGTGATGTTTGCCAAGTTGATGAATATCTTCCTGCCCGCAAAGAAAAAAATCAATCCAATGGTGGGCGCCTGCGGTATTTCTGCGTTTCCCATGTCGGCACGAGTAATTCATGGCATGGGACAAAAAGAAGACCCTACCAATTATTTGCTTATGCATGCCGTTAGCGCTAACGTGGGCGGACAAATTGGTTCCGTGGTGGCCGGTGGCCTCATCCTTTCATTAATTCCTTTATTTTGCTAATTACGGAGGTAAACTATTATGAATAATTTTGAAGCAGCATTGGAAGTTACAGGCTTGGGAATGTTAGGGATATTTATTTTTATGATAATTTTCTACTTTGCCATTCAGGCGATAGATAAATTATTCCCCTATAAACAAAAGGCTGAATAGCATTCTTTCACATTTATTTGAATAAAATAATGTGCTGACAGGCAGCGTGGCAACGTTGTTAATACAAAAAACTACTGCCTCCCACAAACTCTCTTAGTATGGAAGTAGGAGGAATACCGCGTGATTCCATAGACTTAAAGTAACTGAAAAACTTCAGCAGCCTTTTGGCTTCCGAATACTCTATATTGTTGGGCTGTACCTCCATTAGTATGTGTTCGGCGTATTGTTTGATTACTGCCAATTCGTAAATCTGGGCCGAATTGAACATAATGTCGGCTTCTTCCTGAAAAGGAAAGATATGTTTTTCTTCTCCTTTTACCACGCTGGGCCAGCGCGAAATAGTTTCCAGTGCAGAATATTTCCGGTATCTGAAATCACGTACTATACGCCGTATCAGTCGATTATCCGATGTGCTTATCCGGTTGTGATCATCAATGTTTAAGGTGGTCAGGGCTGATACATAAATCCTGAATTTAGCCTGGGATTCAATTGCGGAGGTAAGTTGAGGGTTCAATCCGTGGATTCCTTCAATTATCAGTATATTTTCGGGTTCCATCTGCATGGATTCCCCATTATAAAAGCGTGCGCCCGATTCAAAAGAAAACTTTGGTAATTTTATCCTTTTACCTTGTAAAAGCTCGGTAAGATTGTTGTTAAATAGTTCTATATCAATGGATTCAAGGGCCTCGAAATCGTATTGGCCGTTCTCGTCAAGGGGTGTTTTGTCGCGGCTCACAAAATAATTGTCGAGCGACAAATTCAGTGGTTTGATGCCGTTGACAAGAAGTTGTATGGCCAGCCGTTTTCCAAAAGTGGTTTTTCCGCTCGACGACGGGCCGCTGATGAGAACAACTTTGACTTCGCCTTTTCGGGCATTAATCATATCAGCTATTTGGCTGATCTTTTTTTCGTGAAGCGCTTCCGACACTTTTATCAGTAATTCTGATTTGCCTTCCGAAATAAACTTGTTAAGTTCGCCCACATTAGTAACATCAAGGATCTGATTCCACTGAGAAAATTCTTTTAGAATCTCAAACATTTTTTCCTGCATAATCAGGTCGTCTACCCGGTCGGGGTCATTTTTTTTGGGAAGTTGCAGCAACAAGCCATTGTAGTATCGGTTCAGGTCGAAAACTTTTATGTAGCCTGTGGAAGGAACAAGATAACCATAAAAAGAATCTATGCAGCCGTCAATTTCATAATATTTTGCATAATTCTCACCCCGGTGCCTCAGGATATTTATCTTGTCGGTCAAACCGCAAGCTTCAAATTTTTTTATTACTACTTCTGTTTCTTCCACAAAATTGTTAAAAGGAATATCCGCTTTGATAATTTCAAGCATGCGTGCCTTTATTTTCAATATGTCGGCATCGCTAAGCTCGTTTTCCATATGGTTGATAATACAAAAATACCCCTTGGAAATATTGTGGTTGATGCGTAAACTGGCATGGGGAAATAAATCATGAACTGCTTTATACAGTATAAACGAAAGACTTCTCAGGTACATACGCATACCATCGGGATGGGTAATATCAATAAAACTGATTTTTTTTGGCTGATATACCTCGTAAGAAAGTTCTTCAATACAATTATTTACTAAAGCTCCGAGTATGGGATAGCTAAGTTTAACATTAAAAATATCAGCAATTTGCAAAAGAGAAGTACCACGTGGAATTTCGTGGACAACTCCGTTATTTAAACATCTGACCTTAATAGTGGTAGCGCCACTTTTCATTTCCATCATATTGATTAGTAGTAATTAAAATGTGATAATATATATAATTTTTATTTTGTGTAGTTTGGGTTGAAAATAGTTTTGCAAAATTAAGCAAAATATGTGTCGGGTTTTTTATATTGCACCATGAGTGAATAAATCCCGATTGGAAAAAATTTTATATTTTTGTACTCTTCAACTATGGCTTAAAACTTTCGCATGGAGAATTTTATTGTTTCAGCCCGAAAATATCGTCCTTCTACCTTTGATACTGTGGTAGGACAACATACAATAACTTCGACGTTAAAAAATGCCATTAAATCGCAGCAACTTGCCCAGGCATTTTTATTTTGCGGGCCGCGTGGTGTGGGAAAGACAACTTGTGCGCGCATACTGGCGAAAACCATCAATTGTCATAATCTTAATGAGAATTTTGAGGCCTGTAACCAATGCGTATCCTGTAAATCATTCAACGAGCTTACCTCGTTCAATATTCATGAACTTGATGCTGCTTCCAATAATTCTGTAGATGATATCCGTACCCTGGTGGATCAGGTGCGTATTCCTCCTCAAGCCGGCAAGTACAAGGTCTATATCATCGATGAGGTGCACATGCTTTCGGCTGCGGCTTTCAATGCTTTTCTCAAAACGTTGGAAGAACCTCCTGCTTATGCGAAATTTATTTTAGCCACAACAGAAAAACATAAGATACTTCCCACTATCTTGTCGCGTTGCCAGATATTTGATTTTAAAAGAATCACGGTCAATGATATGGCTAATTATCTGGCCTATGTGGCTAATTGCGAGCATATTGACGCCGAGCCCGATGCCCTGCATCTGATTGCTCAGAAAGCAGATGGTGCCATGCGCGATGCCCTTTCCATATTCGACCAGATATCAATTTCGTCAGATAATAAAATAACCTTCAGGGCAGTACTCGAAAATCTTAATATTCTTGACTACGAATACTATTTCAAGATGACCGGGCTTATACTAGAAAATAAAACTTTTGAAGTCCTCAATCTGATTGATACCGTCCTGGAAAATGGGTTCGAAGGCCAGGTTTTTCTTTCGGGTTTCGCGGCACATCTTCGCGACCTGCTGGTATGCAAAGATGATGTTACCATTAAACTTCTTGAAGCCAGCGAAAACATCAAAAACAAGTACCTGATGCTTGCCCGCCAGTGCCCTGAGGTATTCCTGACCAGAAATCTCGAAATTGCAAACCGTTTTGATTTCGAATATAAAAACAGCAATCATAAACGGCTTCACCTCGAAATGGCATTTATTAAAATGTGCGGTTTTGCTCAAAATGATTCGGTATCGGACTCTCCGCAAATTACCGAAGCCAAAAAAAAAACTGATACCCTGAACGCAGCGGTACAAAAAACACCTGAAATCTCTCCAAAACCTACCGCTCCTCAGCCCATTCTTAGCGAACAACCCATTAAAAAAACAGTAGCATCGCCCAAAGCTGTCGTTTCCATTAAGGATGAAACAGAAGATGAAAAAAACGAAGTAAAGGAAATAACCATTAATTATGGTAATGAACCTTACGATCTGGAGAAAATCCATCATTTGTGGCCCGAATTTGTGGGGAAGTATAATAGCCATCCCAGCTTTTATATGGCACTCAAAAGAGATATGCCTATACAGGATCAGGAGGGTAACATCAAATTTGTATTTGAAAATAACCTGACTTTCAGCGAGTTTTTATCGAAAAAACCTGAAATTCTTGATTTTTTCAGAAAGGCCCTGAAAAACAACTCCTTTGATATATTCGGAGAAGTGGCGGTAAAAGAAGACCTGCAGCGGAAACCCTATACTCCGGATGAGAAATATGACGAGATGAACAAAAAAAACCCCGAACTGAAAAACTTTAAAGAACAACTGGACCTGGATATTGACTACTGATTTTTTCAAAATAAAAAACTTACCCCGCGATATGATTTTCACTTTGTGATGATGGATAATAGTGCGCCTGTGGTTATCAGAAAATTGTAACAAAAACAGCGCAGCCACATCAAAGAAGTACAAAAAAAAACGCTACAAAAAATAAAATATAAAAAATTAAATTTTTAACATGACAAGTTTAAGAACATTACTTTATGGCGCCATTGCTTTTGCGTGCATAACAACGGTTACCTACGGACAAAAAGCAGTCAATCTTAACGACAGTATTCCGGTTGATCCTGCTGTGGTCATCGGGAAACTCGATAACGGGCTGACCTATTATATTCGTCAGAACAAAAAACCCGAAAACCGTGTAGAACTTCGTCTGGCAGTTAATGCCGGCTCGGTGCTCGAAAATAACAGTCAGCGTGGCCTGGCGCATTTCACAGAACATATGTGTTTTAATGGAACCAAGACTTTTTCCGGAAACAAAATGATTGATTATTTACAAAAATACGGTATCACTTTTGGTAAAGAAATCAATGCATATACTGCTTTCGATCAAACGGTTTACATGATTCAGTTGCCTTCAGATAATGTGAATCTGCTTGATACAGGTATGTTGATTATCGAAGATTGGGCTCACAATGTTGCCTTCGACAGTAAGGAGATTGATAAGGAACGCGGCATTATCACCGAAGAATGGCGCATGGGTCTTGGCGCTGACGATCGTATGATGAAAAAATGGTTCCCTGTGGTTTTCAAAAACTCAAAATATGCCGAACGCCTGCCTATTGGCGATATTGATGTAATTAAAAATGCTCCTTACGATACGCTGAGGGCGTTCTATAAATCATGGTACCGTCCCAACCTGCAGGCAGTTGTTGTCGTTGGCGATATTGATGTGAAAAAAATGGAAGAAAAAGTAAAGCAGTTGTTCGGAGGCATTCAAAACCCTGCCAATTTCCGCCCACGGCCAGCCATTGATATTCCCGATAATAAAGAACCTTTGATCAGCATTGTTACTGACAAAGAAGCCACCAACTCCATGATATTTGTCATTTTTAAACATAAAGCCAAGGTTGATTATACACTGGAAGATTATAAAAAAGCTTTGACAGCCGATTTGTATAATGAAATGCTTAACGCCCGCCTGAAAGAAATCACCGTGCAGCCCGACGCTCCTTTTATAATGGCTCAGGCTGAGTACGGTAATTTTCTGGCTCGTTCTACTGATGCCTACCAGTTGTTCGCATATCCCAAAGAAAATCAAATCGAAAAAGCATTTGAAACGCTCCTGCTCGAAAACGAAAGAGTCAGGCAGTTTGGATTTACAGCTACCGAGTTTGAACGCACCAAAGAGCAGATGTTGAATGATTATGAAAAGAAATCCAAAGAATTTGACAAAACAGAATCAGAAAATTATGCCGATGAGTATGTGGAAAATTTCCTGAGCAAAGCCATTATCCCGGGAGCAAAAAGCGAATTTAAACTGGCCAAAAAACTTTTACCCGAAATTTCGCTGGCCGATATCAACGCTCTGGCAGCCACATGGATTACCGACGAAAATATGGCCGTGGTCGTTACTGCTCCCGAAAAGGACGGAAACAAAATGCCAACCGAAAAAATGCTCACCGATATCATTACGGCCTCTAAAAAAGCTGAGCTAAAAGCCTATGTGGACAAGTTTAAAGCCGAACCGCTTGTAAAAGAGGAGCTTTCCGGCAGTAAAATAATTTCCAAAAATGAAAATAAAGAATTGGGATTCACCGAGCTTACTTTTGGCAATGGTGTAAAAGCGGTTATTAAAAAAACTGATTTCAAAAACGATGAAATACAGATAAGAGCATACAGCCCGGGAGGTTTATCGTTGTACTCCGATCAGGATTATGTGTCAGCATTTTTCGCCAGCAGCATCATCAACGAAAGCGGAGTTGGCAATTTTGATAATACCGAACTGGAGAAAAAATTAAAAGGCAAGGATATTGAAATAGGTCCTTACATTGATGATCTTAAAGAAGGATTTGTTGGAAAAAGCAGCCCGAAAGATTTTGAAACACTTCTGCAACTCACTTACCTGTATTGTAAAGAGCCCCGTAAAGATACCGCTGCTTTTGATGCGTTTATGCAAAACATGAAAACCCAGTTGAAATTTATAGGCTCGAGTCCAGTGTACGCTTTTATTGATACGCTGCTGAAAACATCATCCGGCAACAGTCCAAGGTTGATAGCCATTCCCAGCCAGAAACAATTAAATGAAGTGGACCTTGAGGTGGCTTACAAGATTTATAAGGAACGGTTTATCAACGCTAACGACCTCAAATTTTTTATCGTCGGAAATATTGATGCGGACTCTATTGCCCCTTTGCTCGAAAAGTACCTGGGAAGCCTTCCCGGAAAAGCAAAATCAGAGCAATGGCTCGATAAAAGCCCGAAATTCCCTGCCGGCATTACCGATCTGGAAATTAATAAAGGCACTGACCCCAAAAGCATGGTGGGCATTGTTATGAATGAAAAATTTGAATGGAACGACAAAAATAGGCTCTGTCTTCGTATGACAAAAGAGATATTAAGTATTAAGCTTATTGAAGTAATACGAGAAGAAATGAGCGGTGTGTATTCGCCTCAGATCCAGATGGATGCTTCGCGGTATCCCACCTCTGAATACTCACTCATGGTAATGTTTGGCTGCTCCCCCAAAAACACCAATAAACTTACCAAGGCAGTATTTAAAATCATTCAGGAATTGCGCACCAAAGGACCCCAGGAAAACGATCTGAACAAAACCAAAGAAGCCCTCGTCCGTGAAAGAGAAGTAGATGTAAAAACAAACAAGTTCTGGCTCGAAAGACTTGAATCATTTTATTTTAATGGCGACGACGTAAGTTTAATCACTGATTATACCAATAAGGTGAATGCAATTACCCAGGCAGATATTCGTGATTTTGTTGCAAAACATTTCATGAAAGATCATTATGTGAGGGTAGTACTGAAACCGCTAAAGAAAAAATAAATAGGAGTGTATGGAATAAAAACCGCCATTATCAGGCGGTTTTTATTATTAAAAGCATGCAACAAATTCATGAGTTCATGTTATTGAGAGAATAATCTTTTTGAAAAATTAAATCTTACCTATGAAAATCATTTCAACAGCAATTTTATTAATGCTTACCATAATAGTGGTTCCCCTTAGCAGTTACTTTTTCGGGGTCTCTCTGGGCCCGGTGGAATGGCAGGCACTGCAAATATTGATGATAATTACGGCTATAGTTATTGCCTACACTTTTGTTGTGGGGGAGATTACCAACAACAACAGCCAGGTGGATAAGTTGTGGAGTATTGTACCCATAGTGTATGTATGGGTTATTGCTGCATACGGCAATTATTCGCCGCGGCTTGTTTTAATGGGTGTTCTGGTGACTTTATGGGGTATGCGGCTAACAACCAATTTTGCGCTTAAAGGCGCTTATCAATGGCGTTTCTGGGCCGGTGAAGAAGATTACCGCTGGAAGGTGCTGCGTCAGAAGCCTGAGTTTTCGCCACGGTGGAAATGGACACTTTTCAATCTCTTTTTTATTTCGGGTTATCAGAATATACTTATACTGCTTATCACGCTCCCCGGCTTGATTGCCCTGCAAAATAATAATGTTCCGATGGGGGCTTTTGATTATGTGCTAAGCATACTTTTCTTGTCTTTTCTGGTTTTTGAAACAATTGCCGATGTGCAGCATTGGAAATTTCAAAGCAAAAAATGGGCGATGATTAAAGCAGGAGAGGAGCTGACCGGTGATTATAAAAAAGGATTTTTGGATAAAGGTCTTTGGGCATACAGCCGGCATCCTAATTATTTTGCCGAACAATCAGTGTGGATTTGTTTCTATTTCTTTAGTGTTGCAGCAGGTGGTTATTGGTTTAACTGGAGCATTGCCGGGGCGCTCCTGCTGATTGTTCTTTTCATGGGCAGCTCCAGCTTCAGCGAAGAAATCAGTGCAGGCAAATACCCGGAATATAAAGAATATCAAAAAAAGGTTTTCAGGTTTTTACCTTTCAGCCGGGGTATAAAATAAAATTGATAAAATTACTGTTGTTCGGAATAGGCTCAGGCCTAAGCCGTTTTATTATTACAGGCTCCAGCCTGTATTATTATACCGTTTTCCATAAAAAAATCACCCCGGGGCATAAGCGTTTTTAACGCGTGCAAATGAGCAAAGCGTTTTGTTTAAATTATTAATAAAATAGTGGGTTTAACCTAAATTATCTCTGCTCCGCCACGGCGGAATTCTAAATTCTAACTCTACCTTCTTATCCGCCACCGGTGGACTGTCTTCTGCTTTCTGAACTCAGCCTTCTGAATGCTGCCTTATGCCTTCTGAATTTCTAAATCTCTCCCTTCAGCGTTGCCGAAGTACAGCCTGTTATCTTCACCATTACATAATCCCCAGCATGGTGCTTATCATCAGTAAACACAACAACCTTGTTCTGCGAATTTCTGCCCGAAAGTTGATTGGTGGACTTTTTTGAGAAACCTTCAACCAGCACCTCAAAAGTTTTTCCAATGTCTTTTTTATTTTTATCCAGCGACAGTTTATTCTGCAGGCTGATAATCTCATTTAAGCGTTTTGCTTTTATATCATCAGGAATATCGTCTTTATATTTCCCTGCCGCAAAGGTGCCGGGGCGTTCGGAATACCTGAACATGAATGCACTGTCGTAAGCTGCGCGTCTCATGATATCGAGCGTGTCTTCGTGATCCTGCCAAGTTTCGCTGCAAAACCCGCTTATGATATCGGTCGAGATACTGCATCCGGGAATTTGGGAATATATTTTATCGATGATGGCCATGTAGGATTCTCTTGTGTAATTTCGTTTCATCAACTTCAATATCCCGTTGCTTCCCGATTGCAGCGGCAAATGAATAGATTTGCAGATGTTGTCATAGGCGGCAATGACATTGATAAGCTCATCCGAAAGGTCTTTGGGGTGGGAAGTGGCGAAACGTATTCTTAGCCTGGGATTTATTTCGGCAACTAAGCTTAAAAGTTTCGGGAAACGGATTTGCTCATAATTATAAGAATTTACATTCTGTCCTAACAAAGTGATTTCCCGAAAGCCTTCATTATAGAGGGTTGTAGCTTCATTGATAATGGTTCCGGCGGCCCGGCTGCGTTCTTTGCCTCTTGTATAGGGCACAACACAGTAGCTGCAGAAATTCTGGCAGCCCCTCATAATGGAGATGAACGCCGAAACACCATTGCTGTCAATCCTCACTGGGTTAATGTCGGCATAAGTTTCTTCAGCCGAAAGCAATATGTTAAATGCCTGGCCATGTTCGCCGGCCTGGTAAATTAATTGTGGCAGCTCACGGTATGAATCCGGTCCTGCAACGATATCAACAATGCCATCTTCGAACAACTGTTCTTTCAGCCTTTCGGCCATACAACCCAAAATGCCTATCATCAGCCCCTTGTTTTTTTTCTTCAAACTTTTCAGGTGACGAAGGCGGTTGAAAATTCGTTGTTCGGCATTGTCTCTTATGGAGCAAGTGTTGAGTAAAATCAATCCGGCTTCTTCCAGGGTGGCTGCCTCCGAAAAATTTTCTTTTGTTAATATGGAAGCCACTATTTCGCTGTCCGAAAAATTCATTTGACAGCCATAGGTCTCAATAAAAAATGTTTTTTTCATACCTGCAAATCGAGGGCAAAATTAGCGAAACAACCTATTGAAAAAAAATAAATTGTCTCTGAAAAATATTTTTTGTTTTATTTTGCACAACTTTTACTTACCCAAAAATACATTCATGATAAAAAATCTTGTAATTGTTGAGTCACCGGCAAAAGCCAAAACCATAGAAAAATTTCTTGGTGAAGACTACACGGTAAGATCGTGCTTTGGGCATATTCGCGATCTGTCTAAAAAAGATATGGGTGTTGATATTCAAAGTGGTTTTATTCCTCAATATGAAATTCCGGAAGATAAGGCCAAGATTGTTAGCGAGTTGAAAAAAATGTCAAAAGACGCCCAGATGGTGTGGCTGGCCTCCGATGAAGACCGCGAAGGAGAAGCCATCTCGTGGCACCTTAGCGAAGCGCTCGAAATTGATAAAAGAAAAATAAAAAGAATTGCTTTTCACGAAATCACAAAAACTGCCATACAGGAAGCCATTTCCAAACCACGGCAAATAAACATTGACCTGGTGGATGCACAGCAGGCACGCCGTGTGCTCGACAGGCTGGTAGGTTACGAATTGTCGCCGCTGTTGTGGAAAAAAATCAGGCCTTCTTTGTCTGCCGGACGTGTTCAGTCTGTTGCCGTTAGGCTTATTGTCGAACGTGAAAATGAAATAAACAATTTCAAATCGGTATCATTTTATAAAGGATCTGCCATATTTTCTTTTGTAAAAGAAAATAAAACTTATAGAATCAAAGCAGAGCTTTCCCGGAAATATAATACTCCGGGCGATGCTATGGCTTTTTTGAAAAAGTGTGTTGGTGCGCAGTTTCACGTGAAAGATATTGAAACTAAACCTTCCAAAAAATCTCCGGCACCACCGTTTACCACTTCTACCTTACAACAAGAAGCCAGTCGTAAACTTGGATTTTCGGTGTCAAAAACCATGCTCATCGCTCAGCAGCTTTATGAGTCGGGAAAAATAACCTATATGCGTACCGACTCGGTAAACCTGTCGAAAATGGCTTTAGCCATGGCGAAAAACGAAATAGAATCGTTTTATGGCCCTGGATATGTTAAAATTCGCAATTATATCACCAAAAGCAAAGGGGCACAGGAAGCCCACGAAGCTATCAGACCTACGTACATCAACAACCATGCGGCCGAAGGCACTGCCGATCAGAAGAAACTCTATGATCTGATTTGGAAAAGAACCATTGCTTCACAAATGAGCGATGCCGAACTCGAAAAAACTAATGTATATATCGAAAGCCCTGCCATCAGCGATTATTTTATAGCTACCGGCGAAATAGTCAAGTTCGACGGGTTTCTGAAAGTGTATCTTGAATCCACTGACGATGAAGAAGAAGAACAAAAAGGAATATTGCCTCCCATAGCAAAAGCCGATAAAATGTTTCCTGACGAAATCAATGTGGTGGAAAGATTTACGCAGCAGCCTCCACGATATACCGAAGCCAGCCTGGTGAAAAAACTCGAAGAACTTGGCATTGGCAGGCCTTCCACTTATGCACCCATCATTTCTACCATTCAGAGAAGAGAATATGTTACCTATGGTAATAAAGAGGGCGCCGAACGCAGGTATATGTATCTGTCGCTGATAAACGATAAAATCCAGGAAATACAAAAGACCGAAAATTTTGGTTTCGAAAAAGCCAAACTGTTTCCAACCGATGTGGGTACGCTTGTAAATAATTTTCTAATACAAAATTTCGAAAATATTCTCGACTATAATTTTACTGCCAATGTCGAAAAAGAGTTTGATGAAATAGCCGAAGGAAAGAAAGTGTGGAACGAAATGATCAGGGAATTTTATTTTCCTTTTCATAATCAAATCAGTGAAACAGAAAAAACCTCCAAAAAGGTTAGCGGTGTAAGGCTTTTGGGGGTACACCCGGAAACCGGGAAAAACATCTATGCCAAACTTGGTAAATTTG
>DAOOWO010000003.1:0-22843 GCA_035371225.1 Bacteroidales bacterium
CAGAGTGTTAACAATTATAAAAAATCAAAACAATTTTAGATGCGTTTGCCCTGCTTCGGCTTCCTTTAAACTTTTACCGGACAATAGTGATTAATAATCCAAATTACAAACTTCACACATCGGTGTTGTGCCATAAAAACTTAAATAAAAAAAACAAGAAAGCGACTTATCAGCCGCTCCCTAAAAGTGTACGCCTTTGCAGGTCGCCCTTTTAAAACTTAGATTAGCAATAGATTGCTCTATCAACTATACTTAGATGTTCTTCCATATCTGTTCCTATTTCTATGCCTTTCGGTGCTACTATTACCTTTCGGTTATCGCATTTATACAAATACTAACATTATGACAAACATCATTACAAAAATAGCATTTTTAATTACTAAAACCAAACATTTTTTTCGTTATAGCCCCTGCAGATTGTAAAATGAAATTTGATCCGCCACAGCGGATTAAAAATAGCTTATTCGCGCCATTCCCTTGCGTAGCATTCGGGGTAAAATATTGCAGGTAAAAAAAACTATTACAATATCCGGTCTTTATCCAGGCTATAAAAATAGGGTAGCGAAAAATCAGCAATAACTTTCTGTCCGTCATGAACAAGGATTAATGTGCCGCCCTTATAAACTCCAGACAGGTATTCAAGGCCTTTGATTTCCGACAATGAATTTTCGGTGATAGGTTCCGGTGATTTGTAAAGCCCGGCCAGGGCGTTACGTTTTTCGAAAATTCCAAAAGTCTGCAGATGATTTTTTATAAAGTCAGCACCCTTGGCTTTTTCATTTGCCTTTTTCTTTTTTTGCAAATCAAAATCGCCGGATATCACCAAATTGCAGTATGCATTGATATCGTCAAGCAACTTTGTGGCGCCACCGATGTTGCGATACGAAGTCTGCGTCAACTGGCGCTTAAACTTTTCAAGATTTTTTTCAACTTTTGCCAACTCCAGGTTATCGGCATAATTCTTTTTTATATCCTCTTTTACGGCACCGAGAAATTCTTTGTATTTCTCAGTAAAAGTTTCAAAATCATCCCTGAATTTGTTCCAGGCATGGTTAGTAACATCAACTTTTATCAGTTGTACCGGTATATCCAGTTCGTTGATAAGGCTTTTGAGATAATCATATACATTGGTAATGGGCAAACCCAGATGGCCTTCTATCCTGTAAAAAGGATAAGTCTCCAGATTAAGCATGAATTCCTGTTCATAGTTTTGGGGTCTGGACAGGTTGCACCAGTAATAGTTATACACCATATCCAGCGCGGGATCCATATCGTGGGCATGCCACAGATCATTCATATCGAGGGCGTGAGAATTTTCAAGAATGTTATAATAATAAGGAATAGAACGGCAGCCAATTTTTTCGCTATACCCTTTGCAGGGAATGATCTTAATACATTTTGAAACATCCTTAATTGGCGCTATTTTAATTTTGTCATAGGTAATTTTTTCGCGGAGAAGCCGGGAATACTTAAAAGATGATTTTGTTAAATGGGACAATAGCGCTGTTAGTTCTTTGGCTGGCATAAAATACTCCAACAAGGCTGCAATGCGCCTGAACATGGCTGAAAGAATTTTGTTGTCGGCAACAAATGATTCACCGGCTGCCGTTTCGGTAAAGAAATATCTGTACAGGTCGTTCCCTGCTTGCGGGATACGACCAAGAACCAGCAAAAGGTCTTGTCTTGCGGCAGAGGAAAAAGCATATTTATGAATAAAATTATTATGAACATTGACAAATTCGTTGATGGCCGTTTGTAAGTCGTTAAGGCAGGCAAGATAATATATCGAAACATCTCCGTTTATTGATTTACGGAAAGTTTTGAGCGCCTTTTTCAGAAGTACATTCTCGCGCGGCAACAGTCCGGCCACCTGCGTTGCTGTTTCGTCAAGATATTCTTCAATAATTTTCACATTAGCCTCTACCAGGGTTTGAATTTTTTTCTGGCAAGCCTCCGCACTTTTTATTTCGGAGATATGCATAAGCTTGTGAATATGCAGATAGTTTAACGGGGAGTAATAAGAATTAATTTTCTCCAGTTTCGAAATGTCAACCAGCACCGGGCGGTACACAATATTCTTGTAGGAACTGTTGATGTTGCAGTCGCTGGGATTGCAGTTATAGGAGGTTTCTGTTTTTTGTTCCACAGCCACAGCCAGACAACATTGTTCGTATTCTGATTTCTGAATGTGAACAGGTTTGACGATATCGGGGTTGAAGATAAATTTTTTTGATGCTATTTCTTCGGTGGTAAAAAGCAGGTATCTTATGCCCTGGAATGGTTTAAAAAAAGACAGTTCCGGATTTAATGTATCTTCTTTGGAAGTAAAATCCGCATAAGCCACCATATATTTGTATTCTACGTCCTTGGAAAATGAAACCGAATATCCGTCAGCGGTGATGCCGAACCCATTTTTTATAGAAATCTCTGTAACGTCATTGCCTGCATCCAGGGCACTGTCGAAATTCAGGCCGCTGAGAATCCCGTTGCCAATCATTTTAATACGGGTCAGGCGTTCCTGTTCTTCCACATAAGATAATGATTCATTGAGATACTGACTCGTAAGAAATTGGTTTGCCCGGTAATATGGGTATTTAAATATTTGTTGTTCCATGGCTTATTTGGGTTTTTTGTTCGTCGAATTAACTTTTTTTGAAATAGTTGTTTTTTTCTTTTTCACGGTTTTTTTCTCCGGCACTGGTTCTGGCAAAACATTTTCATCATCAAAAGCCCAGTTGCGGTCGTTGCCACCGGCTAGTGCCGTATTATCCAAAATCACTGGAGTGCATTTGGTATTGCCGGTCACAAAATCAAGCAACTCGTCAAGGGCCGACGGGGGGTACATATTGTTTAGCGAAGACAAGGCCGCCGCCACCTCGTTCAAGGCTGTCCGGTAGGCTGTGATTACCGCTTCCACAGTAGTGTTGGCGGGGATGAAAAGGGCATTGAGGCTATCGACAAATTTTTTAAATTTTGTTTCCATTTCCCACATCTGGCGGGGATCAATCCAACATATTTTTAAGGCTACATGAGCAGGCATTTCCATTCGGATCTTTTGTTCTACAAAACTTCTGAATTCCATTCTTGCCGAGATATTGAGCCATCCCGGAACTACCACGGTAGCTTTCATGGAATAGGGATCGGTGATAATACCCTGCACTGAAGCTGTTCCTGTATCACCAAAATACAGTTTCAGAAACTTATGCTTAGGGCCTGCCGCATCGACAAACAACGGCCTGAAAAGAATATGCTCATATATATGCAGTCCGAAAGTTTTATCAAACTCCTGTGCACTGTTGTTTTTAAAAATCATTTTCGCCGGGTTGTTGTCCACCACTTCGGGCGCCAGCAGCCAGCTGACGTTGTCGGCATCCACACCCAGCGCCTTGCTGATGCGAAATTCGGGCATGGCAAAGTTTTTAGCTGACAGCGGATGGGTATAATCAAAGGCATGAGAACGGTTGCCGCTCATGGCCGGGTAATGTTTCAGCATATCTTTTTTGTCGTGGATAAGCTCGTTGTTGGCATAATTGTCGTACGACGAGCCTTCGGCATTCTGAACAAATTTAAAGACGGTATAGTCAACAAATTTTTCATTGAACCGCGCCAACAGGTGGTCGAGAAGGCGGTTTCTCCGATTTTTCTCCAGCTTAACATGTTCAATCACCGTCTGATATTTATCATAATCAGTTAACAGTTCCTCCGACAGTATTTTATCCAGGTCATAAATCTCGTCAGTCAGCTTTTTATAATTATAGGTTTCTTCGGCATCGGTATCGCGCCACGAAAGCATATCTTTAACGGAATCGAGCTGTGCCAGGTAATCAGCCAGCATTTGATCGAAAAACAAAAGGTAAGCCTTCAACTGAAGGCGCTGCGCTTTTCGCAATTCGCCGGCGCTGTTGGAAATACCCTCCCTGCCTGTCATATAGGCCTTGGGAAGCTCGTCCTGAAAGGAGATGTAATTATCCAGTTCGCGGTTAGTACCCGTTGGCTCCGGCAAATCATTTTCAAAATCCGCTGGTTTTTCAGCATAATCTATTATTTCAGTGATTTTATAGTCCTTAGTTGGCCGGGCCTGATAATAAATCATCCCTTTTCGGAAAATGATTTTATTTAACTTGTTGTCCGATTGAAAATCAATATCAAAACGAAAACGAAATGAGGATTTCTCCGGGTCGGCACAATCAGCCAGATGCAGACAGGATTTGTTTTTAAGGTTTTTATTATTGTCATTTTTGGCCGTATTGAACTGTATGCTCCTGATATTTAATACGCCTTCAATATCCATGATGCTATTTATCAGGTCGGAAATATGAAGCACCGTTTTCCGGTCGAAAGTTTTCAGTTCTTCATAATCAATAAAACCCCGTTCGGCAACAGGCCCCTGGAAAATTTGTTCGATACTTCTTCCCTTATCGAGCAACTGTTGTATGGTGTAAAATCTGATGGAGGGGTTTATATAATCGTACAGTTTGCGGTATATCTCTGCCAGCACCTGCTGATCTTTAGCCTGTGATTTCAACTCGATGTCGGCACAAATGCCAATAAAACAATCATCCAGGATGCTAACTTTATCAAAGTCTTCGCACATGTTACGGCAACTCATCAGCAAGCTGTGAATATAGTTTTTATAACACTTTTTGTAATTAGTCCGGCCCACAGCCGTTAAAGTATTTTCTTTATATTTTTTTAGTTTTTCAAGAAACTTTTGATGTGCCTGGCAAATAATTCCATAATCTTCAAGTTCCACTTTCACGTGATAAAGTCCTTTAAGCTTCAGCGCTCCCGGGCTTGCCTGGTTAACAAACAGATTTTCTTTTTTGGTGGTATCAAAGCCGATGGCGGGGCTGTACACTTTCTGGTCCTGAATTTCAAACCACACATTGCGGACTCCGGGCACCCTGTCGAGGATAAACTTTCTGTAATCGTTGATAGTAACGGGATGCGAAGTAAAGATTTTTTTTGCCGGATGGAAGGCGTGTTTCATTTCGGGACCTTTTTTTCCGGCAGGTGTAAGAATATCCTGCATATCAAAGGATGTGCGGTATCCCAGGTCGGTAAGGGCGTAACATAACATTTCGAGGATGGTGATTCCCGGATCATGGATGTTATGGTCGGTCCACAATTTGCTGCTCAGCTTTTGAATATACTCCAACCCGTAGCTTCTGAGCAGTTGATAATTAAGCGCGTCGGGCTTGACGGGATTTTTTTCTATGATATAATCTCGGCTATCTAACATGTTGCCTCCGTGCTTATATTATGGTTTTCTGAAGAGGTCAATAAAACATTTTCTTCGGAGCCGCGAATAGCTTCATTGCATGAAACCCCGTTTTTCTTCACATCAAACGTTGTTACATAATCGACATAGGGCCGCTCTTCAATAAAATTGATAATCTGCGAACGGTAAAGCACTCCCGAAAAGGTGGGAATGATAACGCTATTGTTCGTCCATGGGGCAATAAATGCTTTCAAGTCTTCATTAAGTTTATTTGAATAAAACTGTTTATCGTCGTATCCCGCGGCCAGTTTTACATTGCAAAAAACAGTGAGCACTTCATATTCGGGGCTTTTCACAATGATTTGTACAAAAGGCGAGGTATTTCCGGCAACAAATTCTTTGACTTCTCCAATCATGGATAGGCTCACCCTGGGTTGCAAGGGACACTTCTGGGCTATTTTGGCAGGATCGGGAAGCAGGATAATAAAAACATTTCCCGGCGAGTATTCATAATCCTGGTCGGCATGCGGGATACATTTTACCTTTAACAGCGAAGGGAATTTTTCGAGTATCAGCCGTTCATAATCCCAGCAGGTCCATGCCCGGTTTTTGTGTCGTAGCCGTTCGCTGGTGCGGGTATAAAAAGTTTTGTTTTCTTCTTTGGATCTTCCTCCATAAGAAATGTAAGGCTGCGAAATTTTTTTTATGCCTGGAATCTTACTTCCGGTCTTGCTTATGGTATTGACGGGAATCCCTGTTTCGAGGTGCGAAGTATCGTTGCCGTGGTTATCGAAAAGCGCCTCAACGGCTTGTGCGGCGATGGCTTCCAGCGCCGGAAAAGCATCGCTGTCGGCCTGCACAGCGGCTTTCAGCCACACCATGCCGTCGGCAAGAATAGTATGTGTGCTTATAGCCTCCTGACTGAAGTTGAACTTAATTATTCCCGAACCTGAAAATTTTTGCGTAGTATCCTGCAGCAGGTCGCTCTTGGCAAATTCTTTCCAGGTGTTGCCCGCCAAATAATACCAACGGGGTTTGTTGTGGTCATTAATGGTTTTCTCAAAATTACCCGAATTATTCTCCATCCTGAAATACAGGCTGACCACCTGCGGGCTGCATATATCGCTTAGGCCAATCAGCAACTGGCCTTCGTCATTAAAGTCGTCAAGAAGCGGAAGGTCTTTCGATAACGATTCGTTTCCGAAGGCATGTAACCGAAAGACCTTGTTTTCGGAATAATCAATTTTTGCCGACGAAGTATATTCGATATGCAAACTATCAAACTCGGGTGTGTAGGGCTGTTCGGGGATGGAAAAGTCTGTTGATTCTCTGTTGATCATGGCGGTAGCAAATATTTTAGAAAATTTGCTGTGGCCAAAGTCATACCCCAGGTCGATTTTTATAAACCCCGACTTATAGTTGTGATCAAATTTTTTCAGCGGCTCATACGAAAATCCGCTCGAAATGGCTTCTTCCAATTCCGACATTTTAAATACATTCCGATTGTCTTTGCGCATCAACGACCTGTCGCGTGCAGGATCGTAGCGGACATCTCTTGCATAATCGGCATCTTTATTCATCTTCAGCATCTTCCACTTACCGTTGTCGAGGATAGACACCTTGCCTGGAGGATGCCCCGGGGTAAACTCATCAAACTGTTCCGTATCGAAATACTTTTTCTGGTCAGCAGTTTTAGAAAACAGTTTTTTTAATCCAAAATCATAGGTATGATAATACTTGTCGATGCGCCCGGGCAATCCTTTCCAGCTCAGGGCGATATTAAACGACTGCAGGTATTGATTAAAAATGTCGTTATTCCCGATATACACCGCCGATTTGTGTTTTACGGGATTAGCGCCAAAGGGAGGAAAAGGCTTGGTATTATCCACAATGCCAAAATCATTTTGTATCAGCAGATTTTTTGCGCCGCTGACCTGAACGGTAATATTTTTTATTTGTCCGGACTTAATTTCTGTTAAATGCTGATATGTATCGGCAAAACGATCATCATTGATAATAAAGCGGATAACGGGATGAACCGTGTCCAGTCCTGCCTGATGAATTTTCCCGTTATAGGGTAATACTGCAGGCTGTCCGGGATCAATTTTTACCACCAGGTACAGCGGTTTGTTCTTTTGTCCGGTATATACCGCATTAATGTCAACGATGGCTTCGGTCCAGCCTTTTTCGGATGTATACTCTACGGTTAACCCTTCGGCAGCAACGGTGGCGGTATCGGTCAATTCAATGGTAATACGCCTTTTCCCTTCTTTAAGATTAAGTACCGGTGAGGCTATGGCAAAACCTATCCCAGCCTTTTTGTTTGCAGAGGAACCAAAAGGCAGCCATGCCGCAGTTGTGTCGTTTTCAACAAGGGCATTATCTACCGGGGCATCTGCTGAAGCATGAACCCCGCTGATATTCTTTTTATCATCTCTTTTTACAAAAATACTCTTTATGGATGCCACCTTTGCCTTGTTGACTACCAGGTCATTTTCTGTAACATAGCACAGGGGTTTTCCTTTAATATCCCTGCCTGCCAATAGTGTTGTTCCGGCAGGTACCAGAGCCTGTGCGGTATTCTTTTCAGTTTCAAAAAATACCGGGACCTTGTCGGCGGTTTCTTTGCGGGACTGCACCTGCAATATGCTGCGATAATAAAAATCCAGATGTCTTTCGGTCAGCGAATTCAGGTTTTCCTGAGCAATATTAAATATCCTTAAAAAAGCCAGAAAAAGTGCCAGGTGTGGCGATGTGGATGCTTTTTGCTCCAGTTCTCCGACTGAAGAAAACTTTACGCGTTTATTGGAATAATCATAAATTTCTTCAAAAAAAGCTTGCCAGTTGCCATCTTCCAGATTGAGTTCATTGAAATATTTCAAAAACTTTGCATATTCCGCCGATTGTTTTACCAGATCGGTGAGGGAGCGTTCATCAAGTTTTATGTACGCATAATCCAACGCTTCGGGAAAACGTTCCGCCTGGTAAGTTCCTTCTCTTTTCAGAGGATGTGGTATCCTGATACCATTGCTCATAATTATTTTTACTAATATTTTTACTAATTACTTTTTATTTATTTCAGCAGTGTCCCTTCTTCGGGATAAAACGGGAACACCAGGTTGTGCCGGGTGTTGGTTCCCCGGATAGTGTAAAAAACTTCTATCAGCACCTGGCCCTCTTCGGGTACTGACAAAACAACATCATCGGGTTTTACGCGAGGCTCAAACAAATAGATTGCGGTAAAAACCAGGTCTTTGATATAGGTCTGCATGGTAACATCAATAGGCTCAAAAACGAGAACATCCAGGTTACACCCATAATCCGGCTGCATCAGCCGTTCTCCCACCCTGGTGGACAGCAACACTTCCAGGCTGTTTTTTATATCAGCTTCATCCGCTAACATCTTCACGGTCTTTGCCGTCTTTGAAAATTGCGGCGGGAAGTTCCATCCAGTACCTAAAAAAGATTTTATATCATCCATAATTTTTTATTCTCCTTATTACTTACCAAACATTGCCTGCGCCCGGCGTATAGGTGGTGCCTACCACCGAGGTGGCAATCACCGCGGTGGTTTGAACAACTCCGGAGACCTTTACCATTGCCGAATCCAACGTTACCATGGCGCCGGTAATTTGTAGCTGCGCTCCCTGAATTTCTACGGTGCCCGGGCTCATTATTTTTATGCCCGAAGCCGTTAGTGACACTTCGCCGCCAGCCGAATTCTGCATTTTTAAACCGTTTGAATCAAGAGTAACTTTGTTGCTGTGTAAATCCTCAAGCTTGATTCCGCCTGTGTCCATTGTAATTTTATTGCCGTTCTGGTCTTCAACAACAATACCCTGTTCCTGTTCACTCAGATTAACCTTGTTCCCCTGTGGAGATTCTATACGAACACTCTTTTTATCATCATCAAATTCCAGTTTCATCCCTTCACGGGTATATATTCCCTTGGTATTATTGGCATCTCGGGCCGTTATTGGCGCCGGCATTGCGCTGCTGTTCATCATGCCAAGAATTACAGCATTATTAGGGTTATCATCGATAAAGCCGACAACCACCTCATCGCCAATTTCGGGACGGAAAAAGGTTCCCCTTCTGTTGCCGGCATCAAGTGTGGCAATACGGGCCCAGAAAGTGTTTTCCCCTTCGGGAAACACCGGCAAAAAAATTAGTATTCTGTCTTCGCCAAGTGGATCGCCCTCAAGCCGTTCAACCTTAGCGGTCTGCAGACCGTTGACAGCGGGAAGCATGCCATTGGCCTGCCGTTCCACAATGTTGTCGTATTTTTCGGCAAATGTGCTGCCATTCAGACCAAACTGGATATCGGTGTGCCACAAGCCGCCGTCAACGGCATGATACACACCGGTAACAAAAGCCCGGCCGTTAAAGCGCGCACCTACACCGCGAAGCTCAATGATATCACCTGGCTGAACACCAGGAATACCAAAAGATTTTACCCGGCCGTTGATTCTCGACAAATTATTTTTTTGAACAAACGAATCAGTCAGTTTATTGATTTCATTTTCGTCGGACAAAGAGGTGTTTATATTGATATTAAACTGTTCCTGGCCCAGTGTCCGGGCAACATCTGCAGCAGTGAGGTTGCCCTGTGCCAGCTCGTTGGTATCGGAAGCCTGCTCCACGGCTTTTAACTCCTGCTCCTGAAAATTCCACGATGAGGCCTTATAGTTGCTGTAAGATGTACGGCCGTCGAGGTCTGCCTCAAATTCCAGCATGGTAGCACCGTATTGCAGGGTTAGCATGGTGGCGGCTGAAAGGTCGGGCTTTTTCACAATGATCTTGTCATCGGCAGTGTACACCAGTTGTGCATTAGCTTCGGCACGCATATTTATAAAGTCCCAGTCGGTACAGTTGAACTGCATCAGCGATTCGTGGCGCACGTCGGTAGCCTCCACTTCGTTGTCCAGCCCATAGCGACTGATGATTTCCCGGATGATGTCGCTGTCGGCGGCATGGCTGAACACATTATTGTTTCGCACCAAAGTGCTTTTATATGCTTTGTTTTTTAAGGTTATGTTCAGACAGGAGCCTTCGTTTTCAATGATTTTGATGCCGTGCCTGATAATAACCCCCTTGAAAAGGCTGGTATTTTCGCCATGATATCCCACCTTGATTTCAACATTTTTCCCGACAATAAAATCATCGCTGTTGCTGATTTCAAAATCCTGTGCAGCGGAACTGCCGTCGAGCAACTTTATTTCGGCATGAGCAATCCTGTTAAACTCCTTTATTATGGCAATGCTCATGATTTGATAAGCGGAATTTATTTCCTGATTTTCTACAAGTATGGTAAAGGAAACTACTTCGCCGGAAGGAATAATATGGGTAGAAGGTTCAACGGGCATGTTTATTTGCTTAATGGAGGAAAATAAATTTCTGTTCCGGGTTTCAGTTTTCGGAAATTATTTAATTTGTTTTTGGCGGCCACCTCGGCATAGTAATCGTTTCTCTTGTAAATTTTATTTGCCAGGGAAACTAGCTGTTCGTTTTGCTTCACCACCCGTTTATGAGTGATATCCGGCGAACAGGGGCTGTTGATCATCTGGCTCAGGTCGGGGTTGAGCGTGCTGACAAAGGTGCATTTTACTTTTGCCCGCAAGGGCTTGCCGCTGGGCGAAAAAAGATTGTAGGTAATATTAACATCAAGCAGTACACATTTTAGCAACACAGCCCCGTATTTAATCATCACATTTGGCGAATTATGTTCTTCGGACTTATAGTGGTAAACCACATTCAGAAATTTCATCACATCCGCGGCCACATCTACAGGCAGCCCGCCGACAGCCCCTGTTCCGTCGATAACAAATTCAATATTGTAATTCTGAGGTTTGATACTTACAAATTTTATGTCGCTTGACGTGGTGCCGGGGGCCTGTTGTTGTTCGGTCTGCACACCAAGACTCATAGCCAGCGAACTCGGATTAAACATTACGGTATATTCTCCGGCGTCGGTATCTTCCTGGGTAAAGGTATTGTCGGTAAACGCTTTAAATGTAAGCTTGGTCAGCTTTCCGGGGAATATGTCATTAAGAATGCTCATCGTTCATTTTTATTTTTATTGATTTTCACCAACTCATCCACAATTTTTTGAATTTTCACTTTGTTGATGGCTGGTGTATTGTTTTGCGCGGTCATTTGTTCGTTGACAATTTCGGCACGTATCACCAATTCATTGATCTGCACAGGCATAAGATTTTCTGTTTTTATGGTCAGATAATATTTATTTGTTTTGAGTATTTATATGCCAGTTCCAGGGTTTCCACCATCACGCTGTTGTCCTGCGCTTTGAGGTCCGAAGCCTGAATTTTTACCGGATAAGCCGAATAAAAAATCCAGTTCTTTACCGGCAGGTGCATATCGTTGAGTAACGAAACCAACACCGTGCAGGGCCAGAATTCAAGATTATAAATTGCGTCTTCGGCCCATTTGACCAGCACCGACGGCAGGGGTGACAAGGCCCTTTTCAGCACCAGATTTGGAAATTTTGCCTTCACGGGAAGCTTGTAAGTAAACCTGTTTTCGCCGCCTTCTGCCAATTCCTCCACCGTAAGCTCTGCACTTAATCCCGACACCTCATGAAACCGCGAGTCGATTTCAGCAGCGCCCAGTTCAAGAAAAGTTACCTTGAAGTGAAACCCCACTAAGGGGTACTTTTCAAAAAATGCCATGACTGCCTGATTATTAACGTTCTACCGTGATACCTTCGTGAGCAATTTCCAGGGTTTCGATAGACACTTCGTTGCCGGTGGCTTTCAGGGAGCCACCATCCACCTTTACTGGGAAAGCATTGCGTACCCGCCAGGTAATCACCGGTTCATGTTTTTCGTTCAACAGGGAAATAATCACGTCTCTGCGTTCGATGGTATTTAATTGATGTGTATTCCACCAATCGAAAAACTCATTATCGCCCGGCATGGCTCCACGCTTGAGAGTGATGTTGCCATATTTTTGCAGGCCGGGCATTTTTACCGTTGAAAAATCAGGGCTCGCACCGTCGCGGTATTCTATAATTTGAGTTTCGACATTCAATCCGGAAACTTCCGAAAAATTAATACTGCTGCCGCCCCACTCAACTCTGAAATGAAATACTGGTAATGGATATTTTGTTGACATAATAAATCGTTTTTTTATTGTTTGCTAATAATTTTTTTGACATCCTCACTGAAAAACCAGGGAGACGTTGTTTTTAAAAATTAAGATTCCTGAAGTTTGTGTGAGAACCGCAGAATGATAAATTCTGCCGGTCGCACGGCAGCCATTCCTATTTCAACTATCATGCGACCTTCGAGAACGTCCTGCGCTGTCATCGTAAGGCCCAGCCCTACATTTACATAATAGGCGTGTTCAGGTTTGGCTCCGGCCAGGGCACCACGTTTCCAGAGGTTGTTCAGAAAGTTGTCGAGTTGTCCCCTGATCCTGGTCCAGGTGTTGGCATCATTGGGTTCAAAGACTGCCCATCCTGTGGACTTTTTAGCACTTTCTTCCACAAAATTAAAAAAGCGGCGAACAGGCACATAGCGCCATTCGTTATCGTTGCCTGCCAGGGTGCGCGAGCCCCACACCAAAATACCTTTTCCGGTAAACGGCCTTATGGCATTAATGGATTTTCCGGCATTGGGATCCACATTCATATTTTCCTGTACGGCATCATTGATAAACTCCGAGACCCCGTTAACTGAATTGACACTGATATTAGCCGGGGCTTTCCATACGCCACGGTCGCGGTCAACGGCAGAATAGATACCGGCAATGGCGCCGCTCGGCGGCAACAGGGTGGCTTTAGTATTCAGCACACTCAAGACATTATTGTAAAACGGAATGTAAGGTATGATGGCTTTTTCGTAAGTTTCTTCATAACCCGATCCCATCTGTACGACTAACGAAAAACAGATTTTCACGGACTTGAATATATCCATCAATCCTTTACCTGTGCCGGGATCGGCAGAAGGAACCTCCAGCGATTTGAACGAAGTACTTTGCAGGTTGCCTTTTACCGTATTGAAATTAGTTTCGTTGAGGAAAATCAACTGATTAATGAGTTTTGTGTCCAGCAGATTGATTTTTACCGCACCGGCCGCAGCAGTCAGCAATTCGCTGTTGGTGATCACGCTGGTATCGGCATCGCCGTTCGTGGCCAATTTCCCATCCAATTGAAGTATCAGGTTCCACAATCTTTTGCTTTTGTCATCGTCAGAAAGTTCCTTGAAATCACTTTCGTTCAGCAGGGCTGTGAGTGTACCAGTGAATTCCAGCGTGAGGTTGTCGTTATCGGAGATAACCTTTTCCAGCGCTTCTATCCTGCTGATGATAGTGGTTCCATTTTCGTCCACATCGGTAGGCGTCAGACGGTTTTTAACCGTCAATTTTGAATTAATGTCGCGGAACCGGAAACTTTTGGAATAAATAGTGGAGAGATAAGGATAATAAGCGGCACCGTATTTCAGGTTATTCATGCCAACCGAATTGCGAAACGACTCCAGCGCTTCATCGAGCGAATCCTGTGCCTGTACATCCATGATGGTGAACCTGTCGCCAAGTTCCGCACATTGCTTAAGGGCGGCTTGTTGCAAGGCCCCAAGCGAATCGGTGGAAAGCCCAACAGCTTCAGGGAATACTATCAAGGTAGGCTCATCATATTTTTTGAGGGCATCAAGGCCTGTAATAAATCTGGTATTATCAGCAAAAAGGGTCGCTTCGGTTTCGCCAAAAGTGCCAACAGACACGATATAACAGGCGCCGCCGCCATTATCGTAAAACAGGCGGATGCTGTCGTACAGCACAAACTTACTGTTGGTCAGCATGCAATTATCCGCCACCGGCATATTATTACTGTCCAATTCAATTTTTCCCGGAACAAAATCCGGACCCTGTCCGAAATACTGTTCATATTCCAGCAGGCTGGTGATACGCGTAGGCTTTTCTTTCAGGTCGCTGTCAAGAATTTTTTTGGCCTGAGCTGTAAACCCTATAAAGGCGGGAATAGCAGTCTCCACTTCAGCTACTGATGGAGGGAATTTTGCGATTTCTTCCACATAAACTCCCGGTGTTTTGTAAGATGTTGCCATAATTTTTTGTTTGTTTTTTAATTATAATACATGTTATTTTTGATATATCGTTTTTGAAAATTTCAAATAATCTGTCCCTTCATCCACTTTGTTCCAGTGGGTATTAAAAGGTAAAAATTCATTTTTTATAATTTTGACAACGGCACAACAGTCCTGAAATTCACTGCCGGTATCGACAAAAAAAGTTACGTTTTTGCTGCCGGCGGTTAAGGAATACATATCCGGAGGCAACGCGCTCAGGTCGATCCAAAAATCAAAATCTCCTGTGATGGTTTTAGTGACTGCGCTTTTATAAACAGTTTTCCCAAAAACATCTTTTACTTCGCAGCATGCCCCGCAATTCGCGGGGAGACTGGCTTCCACCGCTTTTATATGGTGATAAAACCGGGCCGGTTTATATTCAACGGGCTGATACGCCAGCATAGTGGATACCATAGAAGCATCATTTTTTTGTCCAAGAAACAGCAGGGGAAACCCATACTTTTCATGGCCGGCATCAGGAAAAAAGTTCAGATTTTTTTTCAGTACTGGATCAGTGATAAAAAACTTAAAAAAAAGAGCCAGCGGGCCTTCCGACACAAAACAGGGGATGATCATTTCACTATCGTTCTGATCTTGTGTCCCCTCAAAATGTACCAGGATACCGCCTTCGTAAGTGCGGTATCCAAGATGGCAATTTCTCATCAAATCAATTGTGGAGGCTGCAGGAATAACCATCAGATTGGTTGAGCCCGTGGCGCTATTCTTCTGATAACAGAAATCAACGGAAAAAAACTTTTTATACAACGACCATCTCATCTGTTATTATTTATGGGCTATATCAATACCAATAGCTCTGATTTCGGAACTTTCGCCGGCCGGTTTGTCGTCCTGTATGCTGACCATTTTTACCTTATACATCACCGAAGGCACCATTTTGTTGCCTAAGGTTTGCCACAAGCTGTTGTTTTGGTCCAGCGACAAGGGAAACAATTCAACAATCAGCGATTCAAGTCCCGATATTTCCGAGTATATAGCAAAATCCTCTTTTTCAAACACATGCTTTCCCTGGAAAATTTTTATCAAACAGGAAATTTGTTTCAGCGCTTCTTTGTAATCATTTTTTTGAGCCGAAAAAAGAATATAAAGATTAAGTTTTATCTCCGGATTAACAATTTGGAACCCGGAAGCCTCCCCCTCGCTTCTCCTATAATGATTTTGCTCTTTGTAAAACTTTTCTTCTTCAATATTTATGAGAGTAATTACTAGGTTATCAGACGAACCCTCCTTGTTTATGCTGTCAATTACCACATCTCCTTCGCTCACACCTATACGCGCATGAAGTTCGGCCCCCAAGTGTTTTTTTATAAACGCCAATGCATTGTTAATCATAGCTTTTACCTGTTTCTTTTATTACTGCGCTGATAAAATTTTATAAAAAAATTCAAAGATAAAAAAAGAAAATGTAAATTGCCATGATTTTATTAAATAATTAAACAAAATAAATTCAATTAACGATTGTTAATATTTTGGAAGATAGCCTGATACATCATTTGACTTTCACCCTCCGGCATAACGCAGGGATAAGCGCCGACAGAGCGCTACCCATATCACATGACTACTATCAATCATACATTTTTCCTGCGATTGAAGCTATCTGTGAAAAATACAAAAATTATGATGTATGCATTGAAAAGCTTACCATCGATATGACCGGAACAGCCATTGAAGATCTGACAGCAAAAATCGCCGCGACACTGGAAGAAAAAATCATCGAAGAAATATCAGTACTTACAACAGCAAAAACAGATAATGCCGGCACGCCCGGGCAAAAAACAGACCGCTGGTCCATTCTTATCCACTACCTGCAAACAGGAGCCCTCCCCTGGTACCATACTAATGGCCCAAAATACAACATCGAAAAGATTATTCAGGGACTTTTTTCGGAACCCGTCGTTGACATCAGCCAACGCAATCACGATTTTTTCAGACTTCTTGTTCTTAACCAAAATGCCCTCCTACGATTTTTATATCTGGCTAATGAAACTGTCTTAGACAAATTAACACATACCGCTTTCGTCGCTGCCGGGGCCTCCAACCTCTACAATATCTATGAACGATATACCGTAAAACTGGATTCCTTACCTAAAAAAGAATTAAAAAAAATGGTATTTGAGGCAATGCTTCCGTCGTTTTTTGCTGCAGAAATGAGGCTTGGGGAAATTATTGCGCTGCTGTGCAAAAAGGTGGCACAGAAAATTAATTCTCCGGTATTGGAGAAAACTTTGCAAAAGTTATCCATACCAGCCGATCCTTCGACACAAATGGAGCATTTGATGAAAACACTGGTAAAACAACTCGCCGGAAACAAAACACCCTTGTCGGCTCAATCAGAGGTAATCGAAAAAACAGAATGCCACAGCACCCTTGATCTGGAGGCTGAAAAAAGAATAATGATAGCCAATGCAGGCCTTGTCATTCTGCATCCGATGTTTGAAAATCTTTTTCAGCATGTGGGATTGACAGAAAGGCACGGACATTTTACATCAGAAGCCTCACGACACCGGGCTGTGCACCTTTTGCATGCTTTGACAGGTATTACAGGGAAACACTATGAACACTGGCTGCCGCTGAATAAAATAATCTGCGGCATGGAAGTTAACATGCCTGTTGACCCTGCTTTCCGGATAAAAAAACAGGAACGCGAAGAAATAAACGACTTGTTGAAAGCAGTTCTTACTCATTGGAGTGCACTGAAAAGCACCTCTATTCGTGGGTTGCAGGAGTCATTCATCCGGCGCAGGGGAACTATCGAAAAAAGCGGCAACGACTGGATGGTGCGGGTTGAAAACACAGGCATTGACCTTCTGCTCAACGACCTGCCATGGCATGTACAAATTATAAAATTGCCCTGGAACAACAATATTATTTATGTAGAATGGAACCATTAATAACTAACAAAATAGCGGTAAATAAGCAAACTGAAAATAGTGCCTGTATTGAACAGGAATTGAAGTGGTTTGAAGAAGTGCTCAATACGCGGCTGAAAACCTATTTTAACCACGATTGTCCCTATGCCGATATTGACGAAGTCCCCGTCCCTGATGCTGGCAGGTTTTCCGGCGATTACAGCAATTTCATAAGAACCCACCAACTGCTGCCTGCCGAACGTATCTGTCTTATGGTAGCTTTTATCCCCCTGCTGAAACCACAGCTTTTTGATTTGTTCAACATCACCAATGCCAATACCGGTCAACGTTTTACCGAATTTGGCTGCGTGAGGGGGCTGCAGCACAACGGTCTGATTCCTACCTTCGAAACCCTGTTGTTTATTCTTGCGGGCGACAATATTCCCAAAAGGCTTGATTTCATGGACTATTTCAGCCAAAATCATTTTTTGTTTAAAAATAAAAAACTGAACCTCAACCAGCATGCCGACAGCGAGCCCGGCCACAGCGCATTGATTATTCCCTCAGCAGACCTGACGGAATCGTTATTAAAAAACAAACAATACGTGCCGGAGTTTTCCATGAAATTCCCGGCCCGCAAAATAAGCACCGAACAACAGTGGGAGGAGCTGGTATTATCCGATGATGTAATGGCTCAGATCAACGAAATCAAGGCCTGGGTTGAGCTTGGAGACAGGATGCTCGATGAGTGGAACCTGCGTCGCAAGATGAAACCGGGCTACAGAAGCCTGTTTTACGGGCCTTCCGGGTCGGGGAAAACATTTACAGCCACCTTGCTGGGAAAGTACACCGGACGGGAAGTATATTGCGTGGATTTATCCATGGTAGTGTCGAAATATATCGGGGAAACGGAAAAAAACCTATCAAAGATTTTTGAAGGCGCCGAACATAAAAACTGGATATTATTTTTTGATGAAGCCGACGCCCTGTTCGGCAAACGCACCAACATCAAGGATTCGCACGACCGTTATGCCAACCAGGAAGTTTCTTATCTGTTGCAACGAGTGGAAAATTACCCCGGGCTGGTGGTGCTCTCCACAAACCTGAAGGCCAATATTGACGAGGCATTCGCCCGCCGCTTTCAAAGCGTGATACACTTTCCGGTTCCCGACACCGGGCAGCGCGAACGACTATGGAACAACCTCTTTTCTGAAAAAACCACCCTGGAAAAAAATACCAGCATCAGAGAAATTGCTGAAAAATATGAACTCACCGGCGGAGCCATAGTAAATATTGTACGTTATTGTTCGCTGATGGCCATGAACAGGAATAACAACATCATCCTGCATGAGGATATTATCAACGGAATAAAAAAGGAATTTCACAAAGAAGGAAAAACCATCTGAATTTTATTTGCCTTATGTCAAAAGCCAGCATAAAAAAGGAGAAAACGGCTCCATACAGCCCAAACAAGGCCAGGGAAAATCCCGGATTTGCCAATGCATTGCTCCTGTCAGAGTTCCCGCTTGAAAAAATTCAATGCAGGGCTAACGATACTTTTAGCTGGATGAGCGGAAATGCCGCGATAAACAACAGGATATCTTTTAATGGCATTCTTCCCGGAAAACAAGCTGTAATTCAGCCAAAACCTGACATCAGCCACCCTGAGGATGACTATGAAAAGGAAGCCAATTCCGTTGCGAATAAAGTAATGAGGATGACTGAGCCTCAGGCAGAAGATAAGTCACTGTCTTTTCCTGCACGGCTGACAGGAAAACCGCTTGCGGCAAGCATCTCGCCTTTGATACAAACCAGCACGTGCGGCGTTTCAACGGAAACGGCATCCCTGTCCAGGTTGGGAAGCCGGCTAAATAACTCCAAAAACAACGGCAGTCAGCTTCCCTGTGAGGCGCGTTCTTTTATGGAAAACCGCTTTGGCACCGGCTTCGGCCATGTAAAAATACATACGGATGCCAATGCCATCCAAATGAACAAAGACCTAAATGCCCAGGCATTCACCCATGGTAGTGATATTTATTTCAACAGCGGAAAATTCGATACGGAAAGTTTTTCGGGAAAACATTTGCTGGCACACGAGCTGACACATGTGGTGCAGCAAAATGGACTCTCCCCTGTAAACAATATAGCTACTGCCATTCAACGAGAAGGCAATGAAGATGACGACTGGTATTCTTTTGATTTTGAATATTTGCCACCTGAAATGAAATTAAGATTATGGAGGATAGTCCTTGATGCAAAACTCACATCATCTGAGCTTAGCTATATTTATGACAAGGTTAAAGTTACGGGAGGTTATTCTTATGGAAGTGATGTTTATCTAGGTGGTACTTTCGGAGACTTTAGTTCACGCGCAGGTTTTGACCCATCCACCTACAAGACTTCGCTGGATTTTGGCTATGATAAATTTAAAATTGGCGGTACGTTTGAACCATCATCATATAAGTCATCAGTTAAATTCGGTTATGACCAATACGGCCTTAGCACATCATTTGATCCGTCCACCCGTTCTTTTGGTTTTGGTTTTAATTACGGAGTTCCTCTTCTTCCGATGCCATGGGACCTTTCGGCAAAAGTATATCAAGGGGCCGGAGGGCTTGAAGATGCGATAACTACCTTTGGTACCCCTGCCAATCCATTGACCTGGTATGGTGAACACAAGGAGAGTGTAGGTGATGTGATAGGCGCCGTTAAATCACTAATACCACTTAGCGATGTAAAGTCGGGTGATATTGGAGCCGGACTGCAGTTTTCTTATAATAAAACTTCTGGGATATTAATTTGCGCCGGAGTTCAGTTAGTATATTAAAAATATTAATTATTGATGCTAATGTCAAAAACTAACCTACAAATTTCCAAACCCACTCCCGTACATCAAAATACGGGCAAAACGAATACAGGAATTTCTTATTCACCGAAAAACTTTGAGTTTCCTGTGCCTAGGATTCAACTAAAATCTAACGATAGTTTTGATTGGATAAACCATAGCCTGGCAATAAAAAACAGTTTGTTTCCCTATAATTCACAGCCGGGAAAACAAAACATTATACAACCCCAAATGGAGATCAGCCACCCAGGGGATGAGTATGAAAAGGAAGCCAATTCCGTTGCAGATAAAATAATGAGGATGACATATCCACTGGCTGAAGAAAAACCACAAACCTTTGCTGCGGGGCTGACAGAAAAACCGCTTGCGGCAAGCATCCCGCCTTTGATACAAACCAGCATGAGCGGCACTACTAAAGATTTTTTATTAGGGCCAGGTTTGGAAAGCCAAATTAATAACACAAAAAATAATGGCCGTCCACTTCCCGAAAACTTACGCACTTTCATGGAAAACCGCTTTGGTACCGGCTTCGGCCATGTAAAAATACATACGGATGCCAATGCGATCCAAATGAACAAAGACCTGAATGCCCAGGCATTTACTCATGGCCGTGATATCTATTTCAACAGCGGTAAATTCGATACGGAAAGTTTTTCGGGAAAACATCTGCTGGCGCATGAATTGACACATGTGGTGCAACAGAATGGCCACCAATTTTCGGTGCAGCGTGAAACCACCCCTGAAGAAAAAGAGTTACGGGAAAAAGCCGAACTGCTGGAAACAGAGATTCTGGCAGACCCCGCCTATGCCAAATTAAAAAGCCAGTCGAAACGCCGGGTTAAAACCATCATCAAAAAAGCTAAAAAAAAGCCTTTGGGAGAAAATATCGGCCAAAGAAATTATTATTTGACAAAATTGAAAATAGCCATCACCACCCCGTTTAAAGGTCAGGATACCGGCAATGAAGAATATGGCTGTTCTCAGGAAGCGGACAAGGAAAATCGTGAAGAAGTGGAAAAATTTCTGAAAATAGAAGGTACTTTCTGGAATGACCTTGGCCTTGAAAACGTAGAAGAAGAAATAGTGGCGGGAGGAAAAAGGAAAGTAATGAGAGAAGGTCAGGATGGAAAGATTTTTTATGTTGACAGAAGTGATGCAAAAAATATTCGTGTGCTTATAAAAGTGAAATTAAAAGGGAATGCAGACGAAATTTCAAAAATCAAAGCCCTGGAAGATGCTATTGAAAGAGAAGCCTCCACCACAGGTTATACACTCGATATAGAGTTTGTGGATAAATCCGGTTTTGACGTCTTCGAATTTTCGGTTAATTTTTGCGAATGGGCCAATTCCGGCAACTGGGCTTCGGGGCCTGTTTCATTGTCCCATGAGGTTCACCATGCACTGGGGTTGGACGATCGTTATGATTATATTGAAAGTCATGCCGATAACCAAATGATGAATGTTCCGATGAGGCTTGTATGGTTTGAAGTACAAATGGATAAATCGATGACCGCCAGGGATGATTACAGTAAAATGAGTTACAGCGGAAATCCGATGCTGTCGGAAGATGTATGCTCTGTGGCATTTGGGTCAAAGGCCAACCGCGACAAATGTGTTGAAGCCCGAAAAGAACTGGACCCTCTGGGAATACCCGAATAATAGAGGAATCAAGATACAAGTTCCGAAAATTTGAGCAAGCAACTATTTTAGAAATTTAAAAAAACACCACGAATTGTACACCTTAAGATAATTAAACATATTTTTGAAAATATTTTAAAAAAGAAAAATTCTCAGATTAAAGAAAAAATATTTAAAACCTATCGCAATGTGAGGTAAAACTACCAATGAAGGGCACAAGATGTTATTACTAAAAAAAACACCATGGTGAAAAAACAGAAAAATCAAATAAGTAAATCGTATGGTATCATCGTTAAGGTTATCACAAGCGACCTGTTTTGGCTTTTAATTGCTTGTGGCATTTTTAGATTAGGATATTATTATTGCCTGAACAACAAGTTATGCCCTGATTCAAATTATTACATGTTTTACAGCGAAAATATATTTCTTGGACAAATCAATTATTTGGTAACGCCTGTATATCCTTATTTTATTAAACTGATAAGGCTTTTCGGTGAGGAAAATTTAATCCAAAATATCACCCTGACGCAGTCTGTGATTTCTTTCCTGACAATCATTGTTTTTTATAAAACAGTTTGTGCCGTTTATAAAAATAGGGCTGTGATAATAATAGCGACTTTTTTTTATGGTATTATGCCATCAATAATCAGCTTCGATAAAATAATTATAACAGAATCCATTTCCATAAGCTGTGCGGTGATTTTCCTGTATTTCATCGTCAGTTATTTAAAAAACCCCACCAGATTAAAAGCGGCATCATACCCTTTGTACATTTTCTTCCTGGTAATGTTAAGGCCATCCTTTATAATTCTGTTACCGATAATTATTATTTTTTGGATTTCAAGAATGATCTTTTTAAAAACCGAAAGGAAATTATGCATCTACGGCCTGTCTGCATCGGCTATTTGTATTTTACTCATCATGGGCTACTCCCGTTTAAATTATAATGAAAATAAAATAAAAGGTATTTCGGCGGTTTCGACAGTAAACCTATTAGATATCATAGTAAACGAAAATATGTACATGGATGGAAATGATCCAGAAATCACCGCTACGATCAAAAATACGCCTGTTGGCCCCCATCTGCCATATAATTCTTATATAAGAATTCTTAGTACATGACAAAACTCGTAACTAATTGATAATGTTGATAATAATGTTAATA
>DAOOWO010000004.1:0-22086 GCA_035371225.1 Bacteroidales bacterium
AAATCAATAATATCGAACCCAAAGCATGGCTCAAGGAAATCCTCACCATGTTGCCGGATTGCCCGGCGAACCTACTGCACGAACTTCTGCCTGTGCAAAATTAAACCATTGCTGCTTTAGAAAAAAGATGTACTTTGCCGGTGGCTTACGCACAAATTGACCGGCATTTTTTTTGCCCTTTTTTCAGGACATTAACCTTGGTTAATCGATGATTATCTTTTGAAGATGTTCCTCAGATTTGCCCGTCAATTTCATGATATAGATTCCTTTTTCAAATCGGCTGCAATCTATCATTTTTTTGTTCATTCCTGTGGTTGCGGGGATATTGTTTGCATAAACAGTTTTCCCTATTACATCATAGATATTCAGTTGATAATCCTCAGCCTGTGGGCAGTTAAATTCTATGAAAAGTTGTCCGTCAGCAGGTTGGGGAAAGGCTGTGAATCCTGTGATTTTTTCCGTTTGACTGATACCGGTGCAGTTTATGATTCTGGCTACCACAGGGGTCCGTGTGCTGCTGCATTCGGCTTCCTGGATTTCCCAGTCGTAGAAATAATAATAACGAATGGATGAGGTTGCGTTGGTGCCGGTAATAGATATTTTTCCGCCAATGTCATAAGGGAAAGTTATGCCGCCTGAATTTCTGACCATATTTGGATTTGTGGTTCCGCAACGAAGCGATAAATTGGATCCGACGGGAACGTCGAAATTAAGGGTAATTCTGCTCTCGCCTGCGGGAACATTAATGGTATCGGCCTGCAGTATGGTTCCGGTACTGTTCCTTAACTGAATAATACGGTCGCCTGCCGATCCGGCATAAACCTTGACTGATTTTAACACTACCGGGTTCGTGCAATTAAATACAAGCCAATAACTATTATTAGTGTGAAGAGAAGAACCGCCTATCGTATCAAATTTTCCACCGTATTCTGCTGGCGGCGAAATAAGCTGTTCCACAAAATATTGGACAGAATCGCTGATGAGGGGTGTGGTATAGGTATTTCCAGTGTACAATGGGGTTCCGCCGGTTGGAGTATCATACCAGTTTATTGTTCCCGGGCCATAGGCGGTGAGCATAAAAATGCTGGGCTGGCAAGCAAAGGTGTCGTGTACCTGGGGAGGAGCAGCCCCGATAACAATAAAGCCCGGTTCGGTTTTTACATCATTGCCGCATATTCCTGCAAAGGCGGTTAGTACTACATCGTAAACACCGGGACTGGTGTATTGGTGCGAAGGGTTGGGGTCCGGACTGGTGCTGCCATCGCCAAAATCCCACAGGTAAGAAATGGCGTTAGTGCTGTTATTGGTAAATTGAATAGTTGCCGGGGTAGTACAGGAACTGTTTTTATCGGCGGTAAAAGAACCTGAAACCGGCAGGTTGTTGACCGTGATGTTTCTTGTGATTGTATCGTTGGCTGTGTTGGCGTCAGCATTGCCATTCGGTTGTGAGATGTAAGCAATCGCTGTATGTGCTCCCTGCGCTAAAGTGATATCAGGAAAAGAGATGGTGTCGGAGGCAAAACTTGGCAGGTTCCCGTTCCACATGATATTGTGAGGAGTTCCGTCATAAACAAAGGTTGTATTGAGCGATGTGAGGTTATTTGCGCCCATATTCCTGATGACAAGTTGTGGCTGTAGCAATAAACCCGGGCAATTATAGTTTTGTTCCGGGGCTATCATGTTGAAAGCTTGTGCATTATAGTTTGACAAGGTCTCAATCACAGCGACATCTCCCTGATATGGGATATAATTAAAGGCGGTAGCGGTAACGAGTATGCTGTCGCTGGTTGTCAGTGAAGAGAAGGTGATATTGGCTACTCCACCGCTAACTATCCCTGAACCAATTATCTGATGGTTTATAGTAAGGCAAACTAAGGCGCCGTTGACGTTGCAGTTTACTGCAAGGCTGGTTTCGCCAATCATCACGGAAGGTGCATGCGAAACGGTCAGGGTTGCGGGGTCATCGGTACGAACCATCAATGAAGGGTCTCCAAAAATTGTCCAGGTGTCGGTCATGTTATAGTCCTGGTAGGTATCGTTCATTTTAAAGATGCCGTTGACCGAGAGGCCTCCGAAAGTTCTTTTGATGTTTGAGGCGGCATTTTCAGTGAGGATGTTTACCATTTCGTCCTGTCCTTCCATAGGCGGGTTCCAGCTCTGGTTGATGGTAGACATCAGGGTGGCAACGGCTCCGGAGGGCTGGTCGCCGCTTTTGGCTCTTAACCAGGCTTCTGCAAAGCAGGTCGTGCTGACAAAGTTCCCGTTGACACAGGCTACCGACCAAATGAATGGCCACATAGTGGTATTTGTTAGTGCGGCAACATTGGTGTTTGAAAAACCGGTGGTAGAAAAAGCTGTGTTGGATCCATGGCCGGTATAAGTTATGATTCCGGTTCCATTGTTTACTTCGGTAGTAAGTTGAGCAGCGGTGGCATTGCCACTGGCGTCGAGGCCGCCCTGGCTGCCGTCAAACAATTCTGCACGGCTGGTATAGGTAAATCCCAGCATCTGTGTGCCCAGATTGCGTTGATGCTGATAGTCGTATTCGTTATCATCACCAGGGCCCTGGTCGGAGCCAATGTTTACTGCCCGGTTAAATTTGCCGGTTGCGGTAGTTGGATTTTTTTCGTAAGTGATAGTTCTTGTAACCATGATATTCACCTGATCCAGGGTTTCAGCAGAAAAACGGCCAACAAAAATTTCCTGGTAATGGTCGGAGCCTGTCAGATAACCATAGGTGGGGTCGGAGCCTCCTCCCGAAACGGTAAATGTAGGCATCTGAGCGGCATCACCCACCAACAATAAAAATGTAAGTCCGTTGTTGTTGTAGTAATTGGTAACATAAGTTTTAATGGCTGTGTTTGTGGATCCGGCTGTTGTTTTGCTGACTATTTCAGTGGGAATTCCCATATCGTTCTTCCAGTTTACCAAGGGTTGCAAGGCGCTCATATAGGCGTCGGCGCAAATGATAAGCATATTCCCATGTTCTTCAAGCGGAGTATATTTATAATTGCTGTTATAGTTCAGGAAATGACGGTTGTAAATATGACTGAATTCTTTTTCGACTTTTGATAGCGGCTGGTTACGTACCAATGGGTTAACGACTGGTCCGGGAGTTGGGTGAATGTTCACGGAGAGGTTGTGATATACACGCAACACTTTTGTAACAGGGTTGTACTGGAAAGGATAGGTAACCACAGCCTGTCCTCTGAAATCGCGCAGGATGTAGGGTTCCTTCAATTCGGCCAGTGTTCCAGGATAAAACTGATCTTGCTGGTATGCCGGACCATAGGTGTACGGAACCGTTGAAGGATCGATATCACGTGTGAAATTTCCTTTTGATGGAGCTATATCAATGTTTTGAAAATCTGTAAAAGCTGAATAAGTAATTTCGGCCACCATGTACTGGTCGTCGGGCACAACGAGAGAGGTAGCCACCTTGGGCAGGTCGGGGCATCCCGATTCGAGTATTCTGGGGGCCTTGTCGAGATTGATTATCACTTTGGCGCCTTGCGGGGTGGATACATTTTCAGCATAGTAACCTTTTACTTCCACATTGAAGGAAGTATTAGAAATGTCGCCTGCTGTCAGGATGATTTTGGCAGGAGTTGGGCTTGCCGAATGGATATTTACCCAATTTTGAGCAAAAGTATAACTGCTCAAACAAAACAGGACTAAAAGGAGACTCAGTTTTTTCATGGGAGGTTTATTTGATGATGATTAATTTTTGATTGAATTTCTGATTGCCGGAAGTCAATTCAAAATTATAAATGCCCGCCTGATATTTACTTGTATTTACAAGAATGGTATAATTGCCTTCTTGTTTATATTTGTTATTTAAAATGATGTCTGTCAGGCGACCGCTCATATCAAAAAGTTTCAGGCTAACTTCTGAAGATTTGTTAACATCAAAATTTATAGTTGTAAAACCGTTTGAGGGGTTTGGGTAGCAGGTGAAAAGCTGTTGTTCTGAGTTATTTTCTTCCACACCGGTGATTTTTATGGTGGGCGGGAAAATGATGTAATCAAGCCATGCGCAGTCCTCACCTTCGCCAATAGAAACATCTTTATTGTAAATCCATTTGAACGTATGGGTTCCGCTTAACACAGCGTAAGAGACCTTGGTAAACTGCGGTTCTATTCCGTCCCAACGTTCGATGGAGTAGTTGTCCATGTTAAATTCAAGGTAATCGTACCAATAGTTAGGGTAACTACTTTGTTCGCAGGAAACTTTTTTCCAGAAAGAAATAGTGTCATCAGTGGAAACATTCATGGTCACCATAAGTTGTGATATCTGGTTATCGGAAATGGCTCCGGATTTGGCACAGTAAATACCCTCATAGGGTGCAACATTGGTGATCGTCCAGGGGACATCGCCGCCAGTTTGCCATTCAAACCTTGTGAAGTCGCCGGTTTCAAAATCTTCCATGGCTTGGCCGACGTTAATGCTGTAATAGCCGGTTTTTATGTAAGCCCCTGATTGTAAGGTGTACACAAAATCAATGACAGCGGTATCTGGCAATGTTGGCGAAACGGTGATATTGAACACCGCTTTTGCTGTTGCTCCTTTATCCAGAGTGTTAAAATTGAATACATTATTAGTAATGGTAATTACATTTGTATCAGCGGTGGTCAATGTTCCAGTAGTAACAAGCGCATTGCTATGGCCGGTATTTGAGGATAAAATTTCAATACGGATATTCTCTGAAGGATCCAGCATATGGTCATTATCGCCAAGTGAATCGTTGACGGAAAAATCGCCGATGACAAGTTCGGGGGCATTTATTTTTATGTTAAAAACACTATTCCAGTTGTTGCTGTTGTTATCCTGAATGTTTATGTCGAAAGCGGCCGTATGTTGGTCGGGGACGTAATTATTGGTGGTGAAGGCATAAGCCTGTGATTGTGTGGCGCTGGAATTAGAGGAGATGGTTCCCCACGCCTGAGTGTTGTCGGTTATTGAAACATAAGGGTCAGTTGTTGATATAGTTGCGTTGACACCTGCAGCGCTGGCACCGCCAAAATTTTTGAGGGTAACGTCTAAAACAACATTTTCGTTATTATCAACCAGGGTGTCGCCGGTTCCGCTGTTATTGACATGATTTTTTGTGTACAAAACATAAGGCCCGGCGGGAGATGCAACTACCACAGTTCCGATATAGGGTTGTTGGTTTTGGCAGGTTACCACAACGTTGGCAACACCGGGAACAGTGATGGGGTCAAGGTTAATGGTGATGTTGCCCAGCGAGTCGGCAAGAGCCGCACCATATAAAATGCCGTCTTTTGATATCGCGGCATAGGCAAATGGCGCGTTGGTGGTGATGTCGAATGATGTTACACCCAAAGGCATTAAGGCGTTATATGTAACTGTCATTTCGGGAGGGTCAGAATAATAAACCATCAGCGAAGGATCTCCCATCAGGTGATAAATCTCCCAATAATAGGAATAGCTTGAATTGCCAGATTGTGTTACGGCCAGGTTTCCGGCGGTAATCATTTGTCCCTGGGTGGTGTACCAGTCAGCGAAGGCTTCGCCATGGTCATGAAAGGTGGCGTCATAAGCTCCCGGATTGGCGGCATCATAAGTGGCATGTTGAGGTGGGTTCCCCGAACCGAAGTTGCGATATCCTACTCCCCACCAATAGTCTTCGTCCCAATAGGTGCTGTTAGAACCGCCAATATAGCCTAATGCGCCTCTTCCATCGGCCCGCAGCAAGGCTTCACCGAAACATACCGGGTTGTCGAAAGTGTTGGTAAGACAGCAGTTTCCAATCATCAGCGGATATTTGTGATTATTGTTGAGGGAATTGATGTCAGTAATATTAAAAGAGGGGTCGGACCATCCGTCGGATCCGCCATGCGCCGTGTAATTTGCCATACAAACCCCCTTGCTTACGTTTTGAATTATTTGGGCGGCACTGCTTCCCGAAACGGCAAAGGGATAAGTATGAGAATACAAGCCGTGGGTTGCATTAAAATAGGTGTCTGTTCCATAATTTATTTGTGCGTCGCCGTGCGTGGGCCCGAAAGTATTGTCCTGCCCGGCAATCATCACGCAGGTATCGAGGAAGGAGGATTTTGGCATCAGGAATTGTTCGTACTCGAGGGTTTTTGCTATCTGTGGGATAAGTTCGGAGTTATTGGTTGCTGAAAATCTTCCATAATAAACCTCCGGAAAGAAATCGCCGGTATATTCACAATAATAAAGGTCAGAAACGTGCGAACCTTCTGTGCCTGCAAACGAGGGAACCTGTGCCACGTCACCGACGATTAAAACAAATGAAGGGGCCGGATTGGCGATGGTACCTGCATTGTAAAGGTTTTGCAGGTAGGATTTTATCGAAGTCGAGGTGTTGCCCACAGCAGGGTTGTTTGTATAAGCCTGCACTACAGTAAATCCTTTTTTGGTTTTCCATTCCACAAAGGGCTGCAGTGATGCGTAAAACATAGTGTCGGCCACTATGACATATTTTACGGGATATTTTGTAAAATTGGCTTTGTGTGTCAGGGGCTTATAGTTGAAAATTTTGCCGAAGGAGGGAGCAAAATAAGGCGAAAAGAAATTTTCTTTTTGTTGTATGGTAGCTGCCACATCGGCGTTTTCAAATACTATTTCTATTTCAACCGAAGTGTAAATTCGTAAGGTTTTTTTTGCAGGATTATAATACACGGGAGCAATCTCCAAACGGCCCAGCTTTGTGCCACGCATGGTGCCCAATTCCGTAAGAGTAACTAATTCGTGCGGGAGAAACTGGTTTAATTTATAGGTTGTTTTGTTATATTTGAAAACCGCTTTTTTAGGGTCTTCGCTTTTAGAAAGCGATGGTTGAGCCGGCATAATAGGGAAAAGTGCTTCCAATTCATTAAGAGGAATGTCGGTATAGGTACTATGCGATGTGTTGATTTTAACGTTGGCTCCAATGGGCACCTCAATGAGTTTCTTCATTACGGGTAGTTTGGGATCGCCAATTACATTGGATGCCCCGTATTCGGGAATGACGAATTCCGAGAATAATCCTTTTGCCGTGTTCACTTTTATGGCATGAATATCCTGAAAGGATAGCAAATTTACCATAACAAGTTTGTTGTAAGTGTTTTCTTTGATTGTAAGGCTTGTTTCTTTATTGCCGGGTTCAGATGAAAAGCCGGTTTGTGCCCAAACCATAAAAAATATTGCAAGCATACATAGTTTGCAAAAAACAGGGTTATTTTTCATAAAATTGAGATAAAATAGTGTTGGATAAATTTATGTAAAGGTAAAAAAAACTTCTTTATTAGAGAAATTTCATAAAAAATTTTAGATTTACAATAACAAACTGAAAACAAGTTGTTTAAACCAGCACTTCGCCGGTCATTTCTTCGGGAATCGGCAGTCCGAGAATGGTTAGTATAGTGGGCGCAATGTCGGCCAGTTTTCCGTTACGTAAGGATTTGTGGTCGGTGTCGAACAGGAAGCAGGGTACCGGGTTGCAGGTATGGGCTGTGTTTGGCGATCCGTCGGGATTTTCGGCCATGTCCGAGTTGCCGTGATCGGCAGTAAGGATGACTGAATACCCGTTGTTTAAAGCAGTCGTGATAACTTTTTGAACGCAGGAGTCCACCGTTTCTAATGCTTTTATGATGGCCGGATAAATGCCTGTATGTCCCACCATGTCGGCATTGGCAAAGTTGAGGCAAATAAAATCATAATAGTTTTTGTTGATGGCTTCTAAAGTTTTTTCGGTGACTTCCGGTGCGCTCATTTGCGGTTGCAGGTCGTAGGTGGCTACCTTGGGGGATGGCACCATGATACGGTCTTCGCCATCAAAAGGAGTTTCCTGGCCACCCGAGAAGAAAAATGTTACGTGAGGATATTTTTCTGTTTCGGCGATACGCAATTGTTTTTTTCCAAGTTTGCTCAGCACTTCTGCCAGGGTTTTTTTGAGGTCCTGAGGTTCAAAAATAATGTGTATATTTTGGAAGCTCTCATCATAGCGGGTCATGGTGAGATAATGCAGCGGAAGTGTTTTCATGCCTGCTTCAGGCATGTCTTTCTGTGTGAGCACTGTGGTGATTTCCCTGAGTCGGTCGGTACGGAAATTGAAGCAAATCACCACATCGTCATTTTGTATGGTGGCAAGCGGGGCGCCATTTTTGTCCGTAAATACCACCGGTTTGATAAATTCATCAGTGATGTTTTCATCGTATGATTCCTGCACGGCCTTTAATACATTTGTTGATTTTTTCCCGAAACCCCGGACCATCATGTCGTAGCCAAATTTGACCCGTTCCCAGCGTTTGTCGCGGTCCATGGTATAATACCGTCCGATGAGCGTGGCTATTTGACCAGTAGAAGTGGCTAAATGTTCCTGAAGTTCTTTTAAATAACCCAGGCCGCTGCGGGGGTCGGTGTCACGGCCATCAGTGATAGCATGTATAAACACTTTGTTTAGGCCGTAATCCTTGGCAATATCGCAAAGTTTGTACAGGTGGGTTTGCAGTGAGTGGACACCACCATCAGATATCAAACCGATAAAATGAATGCTTTTGTTTTCTTTCCGCGCATACTCGTATGCCTGACACAGCACCCTGTTTTGTGCCAGGGTATTGTCTTCAGCAGATTTTGTGATACGTACCAGGTCCTGATAAACAATTCGTCCAGCTCCGAAATTCAGATGGCCTACCTCCGAATTTCCCATTTGCCCGTCGGGCAGGCCAACAGCCAGTCCCGAAGCATTGAGCCGGCAATAGGCAATGTCCGTATTTTTATATAATCCTTTGATAAAAGGGGTTTGTGCGGAGTAGATTGCATTGGCATGATTCTTTTCTCCTTCGCCCCATCCATCCATAATTATAAGCAGAAGTTTTTTTGAATTCATTCGGGATATTGTTGAAATAATATGCAAAGATACTGATTTTTGATGAGGAGGAGCAAGAGTATTTGTAAGGTAAGTTTAGTGTGCTCTGATTGCCGGTTTCTTTGTATTTTTGCAGTATTATTTTATAAAAAGTTACTATGGGAAATAATATTTTAAAAGGGAAACGCGGTGTTATTTTTGGCGCAGTAAACAATAATTCGATAGCGTGGAAAACCGCTGAGCATGCTTATAATGAAGGTGCTCGTTTTGTACTAACCAATATGCCGGCAGCCATGCGTATGGGTAATCTTTCCGAGTTGGCGGAGAAATGCAATGCGAAGGTTATTGCTGCTGATGCTGGTAATGTGGAGGATTTGAAAAACCTTTTTACGAAGGCACCGGAAATCCTTGGCGGAAAAATTGATTTTATATTGCATTCTGTGGCGATGTCTTACAATGTCAGAAAAAATAATCCTTATGATAATGTGGATTACGATCTTTTTTTGAAAACCATTGATGTTTCTGCCTTGTCGTTACACAAGATGATTCAGACGGCGGAAAAACTGGATGTGCTGAACGAGGGAGCCTCGGTAGTTGCCTTATCTTTTCTTGCGGCTCATCGTACCAGCCATGGTTATAACGACATGGCCGAGGCCAAGGCGATGCTCGAATCTATTGCCCGAAGCTTCGGCTATGTGCTTGGCAAAAAGAAAAAGATACGTATAAATACCGTTTCGCAATCGCCCATATTGTCAAAGGCTACCAGCGGACTGGATTTTATGGAGGCGGTGATAGATTTTTCGGAAAGCATTGCTCCTCTTGGAAATGCCGATGCTGATTCGTGTGCAGATATCTGTGTGATGTTGTTTTCGGATTACACACGCTATATCACTATGCAAAATATTTTCAACGACGGCGGGTTCTCAAGCATGGCAATGAACAGCGATATTTCTGATATGATGCGTTGTGCAAAGAATAAAAAACCGGATCCGGCCTGATAACTGGGATATGATGTAATGTAGAATAATGCGGGGATTTATTTTTTTATGAAATTTACGGACTTGTTGTCGTAATTCAGCCAGTATTTGCCTTTTTCCAGGTCGATAACATCTATTTCTTTGCCAAAGCCTTCAGAAATAAAGTTGCCTTTAAGGTCAAATATTTCATACTGGGTATCGGCCGAAAATGTCAGTTTGTCGGAGGTTTTTGCGGACAAGAGTGTAATTTCGGGGTTGCGCGAGGTGTATTTGATAGTTTTGGAATACACCGGGTTTCCGTTGATATCATTGAAAAAAATGCGAAATTGATTCATGCCGGAATGAGGAATAAATTCAAAGGAGTAAGTGTTTTTTTTCACCGTGTCGGTTGCCGCAAATTCGCCAACTTTGGTCCATTTATTCCAACGATATTGTTCGATAATCAATGGTTCATCCATGAGGTCACCCTTAATACCCCAATTGATATGGCCGGTTTTATCGGCCTTGGGTGTAATAAAAGAAACATTACCCGTAGGTTGTAATGCCCGAGGATTGATAACTTCCGGAAGACATCCGTTTTTGTGTTTTATCACGACATTAACCGGGTCGCCAATCTTTAAGTTTAATTGCGAAAAATCAATCTCAAAGGCGTTGGAATTTATTTCGTCCTGAGTTTTTTGGTTGTTAACCAGTACTTCGGTAACACAAAAACCGTTGCCAATGCTGGGGTTGAGTACCTGGAGGTTGAATCCGTAATAATTTCCTTTAAGGGTTATTTCCCCGACAGACAAGTTGCCGCAAAAAAATACCAGGAAAGAGAGAATGACAAAAATTTTTTTATACATAATTGATTAAAACACTAAGGTGCAATATTAATTATTTTTGGATGATGAATGATTCGAATGTGATAAAAGTTTTCAGATAATATCAACACAAGTGGGTTCGGGTTTAAAAACTTCCATCAATTTGTTTTTTATCATTTCGGGAGTGATGCTTTGGATGCACTCACAATGCCTGGTTCCTCTACACTTATTACACTTTTTGTCCAGCGTCAGTACTGATGCATTAGTACCCAGCGGAGCCCAACGTCCCGGATGCATAGGTCTTATGGGGGCGAAAATGCCGATGGCAAATTTCCCCAAGGCGGCTGCAATGTGCAGCGGGCCTGTGCTGCATGCTACCAGACCGTCGGTATTGGCAATAAAACTGATGAGTTCAAGGAGCGTAAATTTTCCTGCAAGATTAATTACTCCGGGGTTTTTGTCAATAATTTCGCTTTGAATGATATCATAATCCGGTCGGGTTCCGGTAATAAAAATCTTAAATTTATCTTTTGGCAATAGTTCGATAAGCTTGGAATAATTTTGTATTTCCCATTCACGTGCGCTGCCTTTTGATTTGGGGTGTAATATGAGGTTAAACCGGTTGTTGTCAATCAGGTCGCGGTAATTTTCGGGCAGGGTGTTTGGCGGGGTGATGCCGTAATTCTTTACGATATCTTGCAGGGCAAAAGGTCTTTTTATGCCGAGCGCCCTGAGCAGTTTTAGATTTAGCTGTGCTTCATGCAGTTTTGACCTGCGACGGGTAAAAAAAATTATTTTGTTACAATACTGCCAATGATAAATTCGTCCGCTGGCTCCGATACGCTTGCGTATACCGGCTTTTTTGGCCAGATGGGCAATTTGGCGCACCGGCAGTGCATGGATGATATAATTGGCGTGTAGTTTTTTAAAACTTTGTATCTGTAATTCGGGCTCTTGATTCTTTATTGGTTCCCAGTCGATAAACTCATCAACGTATTCACTCATTTCAATAATATCGCGGGTGTATGATTTACCAAGAAACATAATATAAGCGCCGGGAATAGCTTTTTTTATTATTCCGGCCATAGGCAGGGCCAGAATAACATCGCCAATATTGTCGGTGCGGCTGATAATGATGCGCGGGTTGCGTTTATTTATCTTTTTCTTCCTGATAAAGTTGTCTGAGTTTTTCATATTTTATTGTAACAGCTTGTGCAGAAATGAGTGCAATAGTATATCCTGCCGCCCCGTCAAGAAATCCAAAGTTAATAAAAAACATTTTAATAAATTTCAACGATGGAGCAATTTTTTGCTTTGGGAGGCAGACATTCTTTTTTTTATTAAAGAGGTCGCGAGCGGTAAGCTCGGAAAAGTGCCTGGCCTGGGCGAGGTGTCCTTCGCGGCTATAATAGCTGTAGTGGTAACAATTTCCTTTGAGAACCGGGATGGCAGTTTCGTTGTGAAAATTCAAACGTTCGTGAATCATGCCTTCCCAGTGGTGCAAAGTGCGGTTGAACAGGCGGGTTTTTATGTCGGGGTACCAGCCGCTGTGGCGTATCCACTTTCCGCAATAGTTTGTAATCCGGCAAATGCGAAAATCGGTGGTTTTGAAATCTTTTTTTGCCCGTAGAATGCTCTCTTTGAGTTCATCCGAAAGGGCTTCGTCGGCATCAAGTGAAAAAATCCAGTCGAACATGGCCAGCGAATTGGCGTAATTTTTTTGTTCGCTATATCCTGTCCACGGGTGCTGAAAAAACCGCACTCCGGCTTTCTTACAAAGGGCTTCGGTGTTATCAGAGGAATAAGAATCAACCACCACGATATCATCGGCAATTTCTTTAACGGAAGAAAGGCAACGTTCAATATTTTTTTCCTCGTTAAGTGTTATTATTACGACGGATAGTTTGTATTCCATAATCAGTAATGATTGACTACCTTAATCATAAAATTGGACTTCATCATCATGTTGAAAATGCCAGGGGCGTTTTGAGAGGAAAATAGAAAAGAAATTAATTCCAGTATTCCAATTTGGTTTTCATTGGATTAATGCACATTACAGGGATTTCGTATGGATTGAATATCATTTTTTCGTCGTAAGGCCCATATTTAAAATTGAGCAGATCGATGGTAATCATTATGGTTATCAGTTCGGCGTTAACTTCGTGCGCATACTCTTGCAGTTGGGAAGCAAACGATGTTTTTTTATCAGCCAGCGTATGTAAATATTCTATGCCTTCGTTGTCAAATTCATTGGTAATCTGCCGGATATAATTCTGCATGGTTTTTTTATCTTCTGTTGCGGTTTGGTTCAGTTGGAAAAGATGAATTTTTGATTTAAAAGTTCTTGCAATTAAGATGGTCCATTTTACTTTTTGACGAACATCAGCGGTAGTGCTTATGGGGAAAATAATATTTTTAAAACCTTTTTCGATGTTGGTTGAGTTGTGCACTACAATGACGGGTGCCGGAACAGTAGCGATTACTTTTTTAGCGAAACTCATTCCGAATTTTTGTTTCAGGCCCACTTTGCCGTGAGTGCCCAGGATTACCATCGTGGCTTTTATTTTGGCGGCAGTTTTACCGATATCAGTAAAAATGTCTCCGGTTTTTGAAATAGTACTAACTTCTATTCCGTATTTTTTTGCTATAACTGAAGCGATTTTTTCAAGTTTGGCATCTATCTCGGGCACGCCCAGACTGGCATTTTTCAGTTCGGATTTGGATTTCTTATCAATAATATGCAGCACAGCGAGGTCAAAGCCTAATATTTTGGCCAATTTGGCACCATAAGTTATTGCATTATCACATACCTCGGAAAAATCTGTCGGGACCAGGATCGCTTTTTTATTTTCCATATTGTAAATATTCCTTAAAATTTTAAAGCAAATTTATGTTTTTTTTAATAATTCTTCCATTTTTATGATATTTAATAATTTTCCTGCATTCCTCAGCATTCGGGCAGCCTGGGAATAATAGTTGTGAGTTACAAGGAAACTAAGTTGATAATCCAGCCAGTCCTGTTCTGAGTATTTTATTTTTCTGATTACTTCCCACTCCAGTCTCAGTCGTTCGGAGATTTCTAAATAATCTTCGCGTCCAAGGTAATCAAGGTCGGCATCACATAACAGCTTTTCGAGGTGATTTTGGGGATTGGTAGGCATTCTGGTAGCCAATATCAGGTGGCCAACGGTTTCGATTTGCTCAGGGTTGTATCCCAAACCGGGCAACACTTCCTGAATAACTTTTACCGATGCATCTTCGTGGTTTTCGTAAGAAGTTATTATCCCGATATCATGAAAAATAGCCGCAGTTTTCAGCAACACGAGATCGGTAGGATCCATATTTTCCGAAATTCCGTAAGTGGCAACAGATTTAAAAACATCCAGAGAATGGTAAACATTATGATAAAAATACTTCGTTTTTTCAATCGGCTCAAGTTTTTTGATGGCGTATGATGTAGCAGCATCGAGGTTCATCTGTAACCAAAATTTATACAATATTAAGTTTTTTTACCTATTGATAGATAATCAACTTATTTTTTTTCAAATTATTTTTATGCCGTTACAGCAGGCAATCAGTGTCAATAATGGAAATAATTTTATTAAAAGTGTCATCAAAATAGATCAGGTGTTTTGACTTTAATTGTTGCATTACAGTTTTTAATTTTGCCGCCGTAATTCCCTGGTATTTATCTTTTAGTGACTGTAACATTGATTCAAAGGAACACAGTTGCGTGTTGGAATTTACCAGAACCTGCCATTCTGCCGGCTGGTCAAAAACAATCGAATCATTTTTAACACCCTGATAGTATTCCTCATACAAAATTACTCCCTGATGGTTATATATTCTATAAGTAAAACGGGCTTTGTAATATTGACTGAGTGTATTGAAAAATATTCCCCACAATTTTTTTTGTGTTGCCGATTTGTTTTTGCAAAAATGGAATAATTCAAAACGGTTCATTCCGCAAGTCATCTGTTGAGGCAGGTAGTTGAAAAGAAAATGTTCTGTATAATTTGTAATGTTCTTTTTATCCAGTTTTTTGTAATAGTGTGATTGTTTGTCGAGTGCAAACTTACTTTCCGTAAACTTTATTGCTTGTGGGCCGACAAAGAATCTTAAAAAGGGGATGTTGTCAATGCTCGTTTTAATATCTCTGGCGGTTTCATCGGGAATGCCGGTAATAATGTTGGCCCCGATGGGTGTTATGCCGTATTTAAGACAGAACTTATAAGCCAGAAGGTTGTCGGAGAAAGAGTTTTTTTTATTCATTTTCCTGAGCAGCGAGTCTGCGAATGCTTCACCGCCAACCTGCATCATTCTGAAGCCGGCCAGGGCGAGTTTTTTATAGTATGCCGCATCCAGTTCATGGGGAATTATTTCGGCCGAGAGACTGAAATCATGCCGGCATGTGAGGGACAAACTGGTGAGTTGTTCCAGCATGGTGTTTAAGCGATTCTTGTCTTTGCCAATCAGGCTGTTATCCATAAACTGAAAAAAAGCAGTCCGGTATTTTTTTATGGCAAAGGACACTTCCTTGCTAACACTGTTCGCTGAACGTTCTCTGTAACGATAGCCTTTGTTCAGCACGCAAAAATTGCAACGGTTCCACGGACAACCACGTATTGATTCAATAGGGTAGCAGAAAAAAAGCCTGTTTTTTTTGTCTTCTTTTGCTATTGAAAAAAAATCATCGTAATCGGGTTCGGGAAAGTGATTAAGATCAAGGTATTGCCTGTTTTTTTGCGGGGAGACAATAATTTCGTCTTTTTTCCTATAGAGTATTCCCGCTATTTCAGAGAAGTTGTCAGAACCGGCTTCGAACTCCCTGCAGATATGGAGAAGCGGGTATTCTCCCTCGCCCCAGACGGCGATATCAAAGCAACTGAAATTCCGAAGCATTTCATGGGCGGCGCTTTGGGAGTCGAAACCACCGATGATGGTTTTTATTCCGGGGTAGTTTTTTTTGATTTCTTCAGCCACCAGCAGGCCGGGCAACCATTGATAAAATTTTGCCGTGAATCCGCACAGCATGACACCCTTCATGTCGGTATCGCGGAGGGTATCTTTGATAAAAGTGGTTATGCGCGAACTTGTGTTGTGCAGCATATCAGATAAGCCGGCGGAGGAAAATTTTTTCTCTTTTTTGCGAAGAGCGACTTCGGCTTGTTGGTAAATAATACGCTGAATATTTTCATTAGCCGGCGAATCTTCGTATTGAATGGATTGCCTGTAAATAAATGGCAGCAATCGCGAAAACTCGTAGTCGGCCTCGCCAAAAATTGAAGATAAAGGCTTGTAAAAAGGCTCCAGTATTATGTTCCAGTACAAAATCTCCGAATTTATCCTGTTTTGTTTTAAGGTGCTTTTTAAAACATTCAGGGTAATGGAGGGCATAAAGGTTTGTGCAGGGGGCAAGCAATGCAACAAAATTTTTGGCTTGTTATTGTCAGGATTCTTCATGCCCCATAAAAAAATATACTCGAAACACGCTGAGAAGTTTCATGAGATGTTATTCATGAACAAACTTCTTAACAACGTGTCTGGCAAATTCAGATAGCAGAAATGAACAAAGGATGGTTATTTTTTAACAGTTTTTTTTGCGCAAACTTTCTTTGTTGCTGGTTGTTTTATTTCCTTTGCGACTTGTACATTCTTTTTTAAAGGAGGCATTTCGTGAATGGGAGGAGTTCTGGGATTGATAGTGGGTTTTACTCCGCGGCTACTTGCATATTCTTCAAGTTCTTTTGCAATTTCCTGTTCAACCTCTGTAAATGTCACTGTGTATTTTGTGGCGACAATTTTTTTTATCATAATGTTTGATTTTAATGATTATGTTATAAACCATGTTTTTTGTATGCTATTTACAAACCACTTTTAAAAATAATAATTTTACAAATGCAAATAGAATTTTTGCAGAAATAATTTATTTTTATATTAATGCTCATTCTTATTTTATAAAAAAAATATAAACATAAAGTTCAATTTATATTTTAATAAAAAAACGAATTATAAGGTTCTTGGATTTGTTGTTGGTTTTACCCCTTGGGTTGTTGAGTAATTATCAACTTCGTTTTTAGTATCCTTTTTCCCTTTTGTGCAGGATAGCGTAACTTTCTTTTTAACATTTTTTGAAATCATACTGAAAATATTTAGTGATAAGACCCTGTTAATAATATAATTATAAAATTATTTACTGATTTGTTTTTGTAATAATACAAAAGTACAAATAATAAAGCATAATAAAAAAATAATTACTTTTACAATATTCCGTGATACTGTGAAGCACAATCAATGAGGGTTATTAATGAAAAATTATCGAAAAATAGTAAAATTATTTCAGAGAAAAGCTGACTTGTTATTATTGATATTTCTTTTTTTAGTCAATTGCGGAAATATTTTTGGTCAGAATACTTCTCAGCAGGAAATTAAAAAAACAAAAGCCGAACTGGGCGGCTTATCCGGAGAGGCCAGGGCAACAAAGTTGCTTGCTTTAAGTAGTCTATTCCTTACGCTATCATCCGATTCAGCCACTCATTATGCTGAGGAGGCCTTAAAGATTTCTGTATTATACAAAAACGATACCCTTGCAGGCAGGGCCAATATGAGCCTTGGTTTTTTACATATGCTGGGCGGAAGGGATTCTTTATCTCTAAAATCATTTAATAAGGCTTCGGAGTTATTCAAAAAAAATAGCGACAGCATTAATCTGGCGTGGAATCATATGCTCACTGGGCAATATTACTATTATAAGAATGATTATAATAGTGCCCTTGCTCATTATAAAAGGTCTCTTGAAATGTATCTGAACATGAAGGAACCGCAGTTATACTCCAGGTTGATAGCGGTGCTGGTCGAAATAAGTTATGTATATTCCGATATGAATGATTTCAAATCGGCCCTGTTATATTTAGACAGGGCATTGAAAATTGCCGAAATTTTTGATGACAAAGGCGATGGTACTTCTAATTTGTTCACCAGTATAGGCAGCATATACTTTGATATGAAACAGTACGATAAATCAATGGAATATTATGCCAAAGCTTATGAGTTGAACAAAGGGGTCGGAGACAATAAGGGGCTGGCCTATTCATTATATAATCTGGGGCGCGTATTATTTGAAACGGGAAATCACGAAAAAGCTTTCTATTATCATCAGAATGCGGCAGTTTTGTTTAATAAGATAAATGATAAAATAGGTATTGCCGCTACGGAGACATACATCGGCAAATATTATATGGAAAAAGAGAAATACTCCACAGCCCTGAAATATTTTAATAAGGCTTTGTCACGCTGTATGGTTAGTAATCAACAGTCATCGGTAGCCGCCCTGTTTTACGAAATTGGAAAAGCAAAATTTCACATGAAACTGTTTCCTCAAGCTCTCAATTATAGCAAGAGAAGCCTGTCAATAGCTCAGGACATTAAGTATAAGGAGTATGTTTACAAAAATTACCAGCTTATGTCGGATATCTATGCTGCCGGCAATAGTTATAAAGAAGCCCTTGAAAACTATAAAAATTATACGTTATTAAAAGATTCGATTTATAATGCCGATTTTTACAGGCAGATGTCTGAATCGGAGGATAAATACAAGGCATATAAAAAGCAGAAAGAAATTGAACTGCTGAAACAAAGAGAAGAAATTCAGGATATAGAAATGCGCAGACATAAGATTCTCCAGAATTCTTCGCTGCTTGTTACGGCTTTATTTGCGTTGCTTATTTTCGTGGTAATGAGAAGCAACAGGCGAAAACGAAAGGACAACCTGATTATTGCTTCCGAAAGAGATCGTTCCAACAAATTGCTGATGAATATTCTCCCTGAAGAAACCGCTGAAGAGTTAAAAAAAGAGGGTGTGGCAAAAACAAGATATTATGATTTGGTGAGTGTTCTCTTTACAGATTTTAAGGGCTTTACGATTGTTGCCGAAAAAATGCCCCCGGATCAGCTTGTGGCCGAACTGGATTATTGTTTTAAAGCTTACGATGCAATTATTGAAAAATATAACGTCGAAAAAATAAAAACAATAGGCGATTCTTATATGTGTGCCGGCGGTTTGCCTGTGGCCAACACCACTAATCCTTTTGATGTGGTAAGGTGCGGCCTTGAAATGTGTGATTTTATGACGGAATACAAGCAGCAGAGAATAAATTCCGGAAGGCCCTATTTTGAGGTGAGAATAGGTGTACATACCGGGCCGGTTATTTCCGGAATTGTCGGCACCAAAAAGTTTGCCTACGATATTTGGGGCGATACGGTTAATACATCCTCCAGGATGGAATCGTCGGGGATTACCGGGGCGGTAAATATTTCGGGCAGCACATACGAATACATAAAAAACGATTTTAAATGTATTTACCGCGGAAAAATCGAAGCCAAGAACAAAGGGCATATTGATATGTACCTTGTAGAACCTTTAGAGTAAAACGGATCAATAAATCCGACACCAATGTATCAATACAGAAAATTATCGTAAGGGTAAATTTTGGCGTGCAGGGTTTTAACACGCTCATAAATCAGAGATTTAAAATCTTCAACGTGGGTTTTGTGTAATGCTGAGATAAAGACCGAGGGAGTGGAAATTTTTCCCATCCAGGTTTGTTGTAAGTCCGTCAGAGAAACATTTCGTCTGCTGGATGGCGAAAGGTCGTCTTCATCTTTTGCTTCAAAAGAGTAATTATCAATTTTATTGAAAACAGTAATCACAGGCTTGTCGTTGGCCCCGATTTCGGCTAGCGTTTGATTTACTACCTCCATCTGTTCTTCAAATTCAGGATGTGAAATATCCACCACATGTATCAGCACGTCAGCCTCAAATACTTCGTCAAGCGTTGATTTAAACGACTCAATGAGCGCGTGGGGTAATTTTCGGATAAAACCTACTGTGTCCGACAGCAGAAAAGGCAGGTTGCCGATAACCACTTTACGTACGGTGGTGTCGAGCGTGGCAAATAGCCTGTCTTCAGCAAAAACATCCGATTTGCTCAGCAGATTCATAATGGTCGATTTACCGGTGTTGGTATAACCCACCAAAGCAACGCGTATCATACCTTTACGGTTTTTCCGCTGGGTAATTTTTTGTTTATCTATTTTTTTGAGTTTTTCTTTTAGCAGGGCAATGCGGTCTTTGATAACCCGGCGGTCGGTTTCTATTTCTTTTTCGCCCGGGCCTTTTAATCCTATGCCGCCGCGTTGTTTTTCGAGGTGTGTCCACATGCCGGTCAGGCGGGGGAGCAAATACTGGTATTGTGCCAGTTCCACCTGGGTGCGTGCATACGAGGTGCGTGCACGAAAAGCAAAAATATCAAGGATAAGGTTGTTACGGTCAATTACACGGCATTTGAGCGCCGTTTCAATATTGCGGATTTGCGAAGGAGAGAGCTCATCGTCGAAAACGGCCAGGTTGATGTTGTTACCCTGAATAAAATTTCTAATCTCTTCTATTTTACCCGAACCTACATAGCTTTTCGGGTCGGGACGGTCGATTTTCTGCAGGAATTTTCCCGCCACTTCGCCTCCTGCTGTTTTTAGCAAAAAAGACAGCTCGTCGAGGTAAAGCAGGGCTTTTTCTTTGTTTTGCGTGAGCGTTATTAGTCCGATTAGGATAGCACGTTCTTTGTTGTTGTTGGGAGTGTTCAAGGTTGGTGGGAGGATTGGTGGTTAGGTGGTTAGGCTGTTAGTCCGCCGCGGCGGAGTTAGGTTGTTAGGTGTCTTGGTTATTTCTTTTTATTACCGTTGGCAAAAAAGAACAGGGCGATAGCGCCTAATACAAAGTAAATGGCCACAAACCTTCCTTTCTGAAATCCGTAATGCATAACTATCTCGTAAGCACAGCCCAGCATGAGGATTACAGCGGCGATAATGGTCATGGTACTTTTATTCATAAAGCCTCCGATAAACAACAAAATGCCAAAAAGTGCAAATCCGGCGGCTATCAGAAAGTCGGTATTTTTGTATTCAAGAGTGCTAAGAGTGCCGTAGAAAATAATATATATCAGTACTAAAACGGCTATTCTCAATCCCCAGGTTGATAATGAAAAAAAGGCTTTTACCGGTTCCATGATTATTAAGATTTACAGCAAAATTAATGAAACTAATTTATATTGGGTTACCTTTGTTAAAACAATTCCCGATGCCAGATGTCGAAACAGGTTTTAGATCTTCACGAAATTTATAACAAAGGCCATCTTATCGATAAAGCACTGCAGGATATTATTGAAGAAGCGGTTTCCAGAAGGCTTGACTGGATCGAAATAATTCCCGGCAAAGGAAGCGGTCAGCTAAAAAAGAAAGTGCTAAGGTTTCTCGAAAAGAAAGATGTTAAGAACCTATACCACAGGATTGAAAAGGACAGGGATAACTTTGGGAAGATATATGTTTACTTCAGGCATTAAGATTTCAATAAAAGCGTTTTTTTTACCACGGAGACATGGATCCGCTGCGGCGGACACAGAGTCGCACTAAGAACTCTTCTTAGTGTTTCTTTGGACACTAATTGTCTGTACGCGGTTTTTTATTGATTAAAACGCTTTAAAGCCAATGATCTCCCTTACTTCCCTGACAGTTTTGGCGGCGCTGGCCCGTGCTTTTTCTGCGCCAATACGGGTGACCTTGTGCAGATAGTTGTTGTCGGAGGTCAGAGCTTTAATTTTTTCTGTAATCGGCGCCACAAAAGCAATCATATCTTCGGCTAGTTGTTTTTTCAGGTCGCCATAACGTATGCTACAGTTATTGTATTGCTCATCAAAGTGCTTAATGGTGTCTTCGGCCGATACCACTTTCATCAGGCTGAATAGGTTTTCGATGACCAGCGGCTTTGGTGAATTTGGCACGGTGGGGCCTGAATCGGTAACGGCTTTCATCACTTTTTTTCGAATAATGTCGGCGGTGTCGGCCAGAAAAATACAGGAGTTCTCGTTGTCTGATTTGCTCATTTTCGGGCTGCCGTCGAGGCCGGGAATTTTTACCAGGTTTTTTCCATAATTGTATGCTACGGGTTCGGGAAAGTAATTTACCTTATAGAGCCTGTTAAAACGATTAGCAAAGGTACGTGTCATTTCGAGGTGCTGTTCCTGATCTTTACCCACGGGCACCATGGCGGCTTTGTGTATGATGATGTCGGCAGCCATCAGGGTGGGGTAGGTGAGCAGGCCTGCATTAATGTTTTCGGGTTGGGTACGGGCTTTTTCTTTAAAAGATGTGCAGCGTTCCAGTTCGCCCTTATAAGCATTCATATTAAGTATAAGGTATAATTCGGCGGTTTCGGGCACATCGCTTTGGATGTACAATGTGGCCTTTTCAGGATCGAGGCCGCAGGCGAGGTATTCCACCAGCACATTGCGTACGTTGGTGTGCAGGTCGGCCGGTGTGGGGTGGGTGGTAAGCGAATGATAATCGGCAATAAAAAAATAGCAGTTGTTTTCTTCCTGCATTTTTACAAAGTTTTGTAATGCCCCGAGGTAATTA
>DAOOWO010000005.1:0-21805 GCA_035371225.1 Bacteroidales bacterium
CACAGTGTGGTAGAACAACTTTCTTCCGGAGTTTCGCTCGATGCCATGAGTTCTGCTATGCGGGATGCCTATTATGCTTGGACTAACGCTCCGGAAGTATTTGGAATAAAAGTTATTGCCGACATTCCGGCATTTTGCATTGTAGTGTTTATTTCCACACTGGTGTATATTGGCATACGCGAATCAAAAATTGCAAGCAACCTGATGGTGGGGCTGAAGATTTTTATATTACTGCTGTTCCTTGGCGTGGGTATTTTTTATGTTAACCCGGAAAACTGGAGCCCTTTTGCGCCCAATGGAGTGTCGGGGGTGCTGAAAGGCGTGGCCGCGGTGTTTTTTGCTTACATAGGTTTCGATGCCATTTCTACTACTGCCGAGGAGTGTAAAAGGCCGCAAAAAGACTTACCGAGGGCCATTCTGTTGTCGTTGCTGATTTCTACGGTGTTGTATATTATGATTAGCCTGGTGTTGACAGGGATGGCTCCATATTATGAACTGGCCGTGGGCGATCCGCTCGCCTATGTGTTTGCCCGTCTGAACCTCACGGGTTTTTCAGGGCTTATTGCGGTTAGTGCTGTGATTTCAATGGCAAGTGTATTGCTGGTTTTTCAATTGGGACAACCCCGTATCTGGATGAGTATGAGCCGCGACGGACTCTTGCCGAAAAGGTTTTCAAAGTTACATCCAAAGTACAAGACACCGGCTTTTTCTTCGGTGGTGGCAGGAATCCTGGTGGCCATCCCGACATTATTTCTGAACCTCACCGAAGTTACTGACCTTACCAGTATCGGAACTCTTTTTGCTTTTGTTCTTGTGTCGGGAGGCGTGCTGATTATAGATAACCCCAAAAAGAAAAAGCACGCTACTAATGGTAAGGGCTTTAAAATTCCTTATTTCAATGCAAGGTATTTTCTTCCGATAGTTTGGATGGGCGTATTGCTGGCCGTTTATCTGCTGAACAAAACTTTTTTTGAAAACTTTATGTCACTCGACATGTACAAGGAATGGCATATCCTTATGGAGCAGATACCTCTGTTGATCTTTATTGTGGTGGCCATTATTCTGAGTGTTTTTGCTGTAGTGCGTCAGTTTTCCATTATACCGGTGCTGGGTTTGCTTACCAACTTTTACCTGATGACCGAATTGGGTATTACCAACTGGCTTCGGTTTTTGATTTGGCTGGTGGTTGGGTTAATGCTATATTTTCTTTACGGATACCAACATAGCCGACTAACAAAAAAGGAATCATAAAAAATTCTTGGTCGGTAAAAAAATTATACATATCTTTGTTCAGCAGCATTTTGCATGTTGCTCCGTTTTGAGGCTGTAATCCTCAGTCTAATGGGTGATAAGGATAATATTCCTTAAAGAAAAAAATCAGTGCAACGAAAAATAAAAATAGAATATGTGTTGAATTTACTGTTTGCGGTATTCATGGCTATGCTCATACCAAGCATCCATAGTCAGCCGGGGGATGTTCACCAGAACAACGATTCTATTTTTGCAGCGGCGAAAAATACTATTCCACCTGACTCTTTAAAAACTGCACACTTTAATGAACCAGTAATTGATAGTGTGATAAATTTCGGAAAAAAGTTTCTTGGATTAAGGTATAAATATCGTGGGCAGACACCTGCGGGATTTGACTGCTCGGGTTATGTTTCGTACATTTTTGGAAAGTTCGGGTATAAGTTTCCACATTCTTCTTCGGCCATTTCGACACTGGGCAAAAAAGTGGAATTAAAAGAGGCTCGCAAGGGAGATTTTATTTTTTTCAAAGGCAGGAGCAGAAAATCCTCAACCGTAGGGCATGTGGCGCTTATTATTGAAGCCGACTCGGGGCAGGTAACCATGATGCACTCCACCTGCATGAGCGGGGTGATTATTGAAAAATATAATACCAGTCCGTATTATACGTCGCGGTATGTGATGTGTAAGAGAAATATGTTCTAACCGGCGAAAACTAACAAAGTTTATCAACATTTTATTTTCAAAATCTTATTCCTTTTTTTGGGCTGGGTTTGTTTTGCCAATAGATTTGAATTTTAGGATAATCAGCAAAAGCAATATTCCAAGTAAACTCCCCAGCGAAACATACCGTGCTATAATCACCGGCCATGGCTTGTAGCTGAAAGTTATGTTGTTTTTTCCCGGTGGGACAATGATGGCATTTAAGGTAAGGTTGGCCCTGTATATTTTTACAGGAAAGTTATTAATGGTAGCCTGCCAACCTTTGTTGTAGTTTTGAAAAAATACCAGAAGCGCACTGTCGTTACACACGGCCTCTGCGCAAACCTTATTAGGTGAAAACCCCGTAATTTGTATTTGTCCGGATTTAGAACGGCTATGTTTTACCCTTGGTATTCTGTCTTCGGTAAATACCATTCCCTGTGTGCCCTTAGTGGCGGCAGTGATGCTATCGAAATTTTGAATAATGGTGTCGGCAAAATAAAACAGGTTATTCTTTTTAATTGTTTTGAAAAATGCCGTTTGAAAATCAACCAGCCGAACATTATTTTTGATCTGAAAAGGATTGTATCCGTCATAAGCCGGCCGTTTATAAAAAATGCTGAGATTTCGCCAATAATGCTGGTAAAATCCCGATGAGTCGGAACACTGGCTAATTGGCATATTGGGAATGGGAAAGCCTTGTACAAAATATTGTTTTTCAAAATGGCGGATTTCAGCGCTTTTCAACTTTTCTGAATATACCGTGCTTTTGGAGTTGAGCATAACAGCAGTAAACATGTCAAGTACTACAAAAGCCAGCACCAGATAGGCTGTTTTTACCTTTAAAAATCGCAATGCCAACAAGAACAACATCAACCACCCCATCTGAATGAGCAACTGAAAAGCCAGTCGTTGCATCACACCGGTATCATTGGGGAATTGCCAGGCAAGATTCAAAGCAATATTTTTCAGGTTGAGGTAACCATGGTATCTGAAGATAATGACCGAAGTAATAAAAACAACAATAAGCGCTATGATGATGTAGGAGAGTCTCTTGTCCTTTCTTTCGCAGAAATCTTGCATCGCAATGCCTGAAACCAGCAAAAATGAAACTATCGCAAAATACCTGAAAACGGAAGGAAAACGGAAGTAGTCCATGAAGGGTGCGTAGTGATATAAAAACCCGCGTAAGGGCAGGTCTCCTCCAAAAGCCGCCAGCAGGTTGAGAATTCCGGCAACTAAAATCAAGACCGACCATTTTGATCTTTTGTGAAAAAAATATAACACAAAAAAAGCCAGTGCAATTATTCCGAAATAGGCATTGGCCATCGAAATATCTGTTTTCAGAAACTCTGAGTTTCCGGTAACGGCATAAGGAGCCACAAACGACAGGGCGCTTTGCGGTGTGAAGGCTCCCGAAAGAGCTTCTTCCAGGGAAGTGCCGCCCAGTCTGTCTACCTGATCCTGATTATAGAAAACAGATACAAAATAGGATAATACCAGCAGGGCGTAAATGGCAACTGTAGCCAGGTTCAGGATGAAAAATCGTCCCCGTTGCGGTGTACGGCTTTTTTTAAAAAACAATACGGCAGAATAAATAATGAATATGGCGGCCACATGATAAAACAAAATAATCCAGAAGGCCGGGTGGCCGCCTGTGGTGAGCAGGTAAGCAAATAAAGCCGTGGACACTGCATAAACAACTTTTTTATGTTTTATCAAAAGCAGATAGCTGTTCAATATAAATGGTATCCAGGCTGCGGCAATGATATAATAAAAATGTTGTGAGTTGCCGATAATAAATCCGCAGAATGCATAACAAATAGCCACGATAAAAGCCGTTACTTTTGATAAACCCAGATTTTTGCTCAACAGGTAAAATCCGGCAGCAGCCAGAAAAACATGCAGTATATATTCTACCGAGAGTGAATAAATATTATATCCGGCAAAAAATCCGAAAATCCAGGTTATAGGATACCACACCCCGCTTTGAGGGTCGGCACAAACGGGTATTCCCAGTTGCTGATAGGGTAGCCAGTAGGGAAAAAACCCATGACGGAGGCATTCGCCAATGTAATACCTGTAAGGATAGGCCTGGTCAATCATATCCCATTTCAGGGGATGTATACACAAGGCCACATTATAATAACCGGCAATGATGATTATCAGAAGAAAAAAGAAATACTTAAAATCCGACGTTTTTTCCTGGTTAAAACATCCCCCGTTACAATTCAAAAACTTGCGGTTCATATAGGGGGGATAAGACCGTTACGAAAGCGCCTGGTTAAGTATGGATGCCTGTTCGATTACTTTTTCGTATTCCTGGGGTGTCAGGTCGTTGTAAAAATAGTTTACAGGGTTGATTTTTACACCGTTTTTGATGATCTCGTAATGACAATGCGGGGCTACCGAAAGGCCGGTACTGCCCACATAACCGATCACCTGTCCGCGTTTAACACTCATACCTGGTTTTACAATTATTTTACTCATATGGGCATATAAGGACTGGTAGCCATACCCGTGATTAATAACACATACAATGCCGTAACCGCTTTGGTTCCCTTTGGGGTCCAAAACCACTCCGTCGCCGGTTGCATAAATAGGAGTGCCTGTCCTGGCCATAAAATCTATACCGGTATGCATGCGCGAGGTCTTGTAAATAGGGTGAATCCTATACCCAAAGCCCGAGATGATGGAGGATCTTTTCTTTGAAACAGGCTGAATAGCGGGAATGCAGGAAAGCATCTTCTCTTTGTTTTTGGCTATGGCCACAATCTCATCGAAGGATTTGGACTGTATGTATATTTGCCGCGAAATCTGATCCAGCCGCATCGCGGCATCTTCCATTATTTCCGAGTTGTCGTAACCCTGCAGTGTTTTATAACGGTCTGTTCCGCCATATCCGGCTTTACGCACCGCATCATCAATGGGTTCGGCTTCAAAAATTGTCCGGTAAATGTTGTCGTCACGGTTTTGTATGTTGGACAGTACCGCCGAAATCTGGTCCATACGTTCACCAAGCCGCTCATATTCAAGCTTCAGCTTTTCATTTTCACGCTTCAAAGCTCTTTCTTTGGGTGAATCCACAAAACTGAAAAGCACAAACATAATGGCCGCAGAAATAACCATACCGGATGTGAGTATGGAAATAAACCGCAGCGTAGTGTTTTTTACAGAGCCTTTAAATTCCTCAAAAGAAAGTGTCTTGGTGTTAAAATGATACTTTGGTTTCTTCATCAGCCATCAATTGGTTCAAAAACTTTTAAACGTAATTTAAGCTAAAATGTTATACGCGAAATGCAAAGCTAACAAAAAAAATTAAATTTGCAGTCGTTTTTGAGTTATTAAAAAGTTAAACAGGTATTTTGTTTAATTAACTGATTCAAAGACAAATACTTATAAATAATTTGCCACTGTAACACACACAACTCATGAAATCATCTGAAATCAGAAAAACTTTTCTTGAATTTTTTAAGACAAAACAGCATAGTATTGTTCCTTCTGCCCCCATGGTGGTCAAGAATGATCCTACCCTTATGTTTACCAATGCCGGGATGAACCAGTTTAAAGATTATTTTTTGGGAAATTCCATAGCTCCAGATAAAAGGGTGGCCGACACGCAAAAATGCCTGAGGGTTTCGGGCAAACACAACGACCTGGAAGAGGTTGGCCACGATACGTATCATCATACCATGTTTGAGATGCTGGGCAACTGGTCGTTTGGTGATTACTTTAAAAAGGAAGCTATTGAATGGGCTTGGGAATTACTGACCGGGGTGTACAAAATTACTCCGGACTCTTTATATGTTACGATTTTTGAGGGGGATCCGCAGGAAGGATTATTGAAAGATGAAGAAGCTTATGAACAGTGGAAAAAAATTGTTCCCGCAGAACGTATTTTGCTGGGTTCCAAAAAAGATAATTTCTGGGAAATGGGCGATACGGGTCCTTGCGGCCCTTGTTCTGAAATTCACGTGGACTTGCGCAATAAAGAGGAAAAACTGGCTGTTGACGGCCGCGAAATAGTCAATAAAGGGCACCCGCTGGTTATTGAAATCTGGAATCTTGTTTTTATTGAATTTGATCGCAAAGCTGATGGCTCGCTGGTGAGTTTACCTGCAAAACATGTGGATACGGGTATGGGGTTTGAACGCCTGTGTATGGCACTGCAGCAGGTCAGGTCCAATTATGATACCGATGTGTTTCAGCCATTGATCCGGCAGATAGCCCTGTTGGCCGGCTGCCGTTATGGAGAAGATGCTGCAAAAGACGTGGCCATGAGGGTTATTGCCGACCATCTTCGGGCAATAGCTTTTGCCATTGCCGACGGACAGTTGCCCTCGAACAATAAGGCGGGATATGTTATCAGGAGAATTTTGCGCCGCGCTGTACGCTATGGTTATACTTTCCTCGGTTTTAAGGAACCCTTTATCAACAGCCTGGTGCCCCTGTTGGTGTCGCAAATGGGTGAAACGTTCCCGGAACTGCCAGCCCAAAAAGACTTGATTGGCAAAGTGATAGCCGAAGAAGAAGCGGCATTCCTGCGCACTCTCGACACAGGAATTCATAAATTCGAGAATTATAAAGTAAAGGATAATAAAGTGGTTGACGGACAATTTGCCTTTGAATTGTTTGATACTTACGGATTTCCGGTGGACCTCACCCAGCTAATGGCCAGAGAAAAAGGCTGGACTGTGGATATGGATGGATTTGCCAAATGTATGGAGGAACAAAAAAAACGTTCACGTCAGGCCGCAGTGGTCGACAAGGAAGATTGGGTGGTGATTGCCGAAACCACCGAGGAAACCGACTTTGTGGGCTATACACAGACAATGAGCGAAGCCCGGGTGGTCAAATACCGCAAAATAAAGGTAAAAGATAAACAGCAGTATCAGATTGTGCTGGATAAAACACCTTTTTATGCCGAATCGGGCGGCCAGACTGGCGACCGGGGAACCCTTGAATTCGGTGACGAAAAAATTTTTGTTACAGACACGAAAAAGGAAAACAACCTGATCATCCATCTGACAAATACCCTTCCAGCCAATGTTGAAGCGGTTTGTATGGCAAAAATCGACCTGAAAAAGCGCCGGTTGACACAGAACAATCATACCGCCACACACCTCCTGCATAAGGCTTTGCGCGACGTGGTTGGCAGTCATGTGGAACAAAAAGGGTCGTATGTCAGCGATGACCGCCTGCGTTTCGACTTTTCGCATTTTACCGGTGTTACGCCCGAAGAACAAAGGAAAATTGAAAAAATGATCTTTGAAAAAATCTCGGAAAACCTCCCGGTGAATGCTGAAACAGATACCATGGAAAACGCCCGTAAAAAAGGTGCCATTGCACTGTTCGGCGAGAAATACGGTAATGTAGTGCGCATGATAACGGTGGGTGATGAGTATTCGCGCGAATTGTGCGGAGGTACTCATGTTGAGGCTACGGGACAAATTGGCTTGTTTATCATTGTGGAAGAAACCGCTGTGGCAGCGGGTGTGCGCCGTATTGAGGCTATCACGGGGGAAACGGCTTTTGATTATATTTTTCAGCAATTTCTCGAACCGCTCGACCAGATAAAATCTGCACTGAAAAAACCCTATGCCGAACTGCCAGCCGTGGTTAACACCCTGATTGAAAATAACACTTCGCTAAAAAAACAGATAGAAGGTTTTCAACGCGAAAAAGCCCAGGAACTGAAAAATACCCTCAAAACAAAAGCAGAAAATATTAATGGGATTACTTTTATTGCGGAACAGGTGGAGGTGGATACCGCCAGCATCAAAGATATAGTCTTTTCTTTGAAAAATGAGATCGAAAAGTTGTTTGTGGTTTTAGGGAATGTCAGCGAGGGCAAGGTTTCTATCACGTTGATGATTTCTGATGACCTGGTCGAAGCCAATAAATGGAATGCCTCAAAGATAATCCGCGATTTTGCCAAAGAGATTCAGGGCGGCGGCGGCGGACAGGATTTTTATGCTACGGCAGGCGGAAAAAATCCCGCTGGTCTACCCAACGTGTTTAGCAAGGCACGGGAATTTGTTTCTATAACCCCGGGCAAACAATAATTTTGGTAAAAAACAGTTTTTTAAATAATTTCATACCAAATTTTTCCCGATGAAAAAAAATCTGCTCACCTGTCTTTTCTTAACTTTTATTGTTCTTTCAGCATGGGCGCAGGATATCGGAATTGGCGAATGGCAGGTGCACCTTCCTTACCGTAAGGCTATCGCTGTTGATATCGTCGGAGAAAAAATATATTGTGCTACCCCCAACAGCATTTTTTATTACGATAAAACCGACAATAGTGTCAACACGCTGACCAAAAACAACGGATTGTCGGATGTTACTATCAGTACCATACGCTATAGCTCGCAATTTGACTACCTGATTGTGGCATATACCAACGCAAATATCGACCTGGTTGCCGACGATGAAATAATAAATATTTCTGATATCAAACGCAAACCAATCATGGGAAACAAAACCATTAACAATATCACAATATATGGAAATTATGCTTACTTGTCCTGCGGCTTTGGTATTGTGGTTCTGGATATTGATAAAAAGGAAATAAAAGACACTTATTATATCGGCCCCGGAGGAAATGCAATCAATGTGCTGGACCTTGCATGCGACGGGACAAAATTTTATGCCGGAACCGAAAGCGGACTTTTTTTGGCGGATTATAATAATGCAAATCTTGCCAACTATGCCAACTGGACCAAAGAAAACAGCCTGCCTGATTCTAATGCCACCTATAACTCAGTGGCTGTTTTTCAGGGAAAAGTTTTTGCAAACCGTTCCAACCCCGCTTATAATCAAGATACTTTATATGTACTCAACGATACCGTATGGCAAGTGCTTGACACCGTGTATCATGATGATGTTTACAACATGCGCGTGCTCAACAACCATCTGCTTATTTCCTATACCTCTCATGTGGCGGTGTACAATTCCAATATGATTAAAGAAGAAATTATCTGGAATTATCAGCCCGGTTATGCCTATCCCAATTGTGCCGTGTATGACAGCGATGGCGCCACGTGGATTGCCGACAAAAATTATGGGCTAGTGTGCAGCAAAAACTGGACAATAACCAAAATCACGCCCAATGGCCCCGGAAACAACAATGTGTTTGCTATGGACATTGCCGGAAGCGACCTGTATGTTGCTCCGGGCGGGGTTAATAATTCCTGGGGAAACGCCTGGAATACCAGCGGATTGTTTTCTTATATCAATAACCAATGGAATGTACATAGGGATTTTGATGCCGCAGCCTATGATACCTTGGTTGATATTATTGATGTGGCTATTGACCCCAGGGATAACACGCATGTGTTTGCAGCTTCGCTTTACAGAGGAGTTGTGGAGTTGAAAAACGGGTATATAACCAATGTCTACGGCGTGAATAATTCTGCCCTGGAATTGCCTTTCGGAAGTATTTATTACTGGCTTGGCATAGGCGGCGTGGCATTCGACGCTAATAATAATTTGTGGGCTGTAAATACCAATTGCAATAACCTGCTGAAGGTGCTCAGAACCGACGGAACCTGGCTTTCCTACAGTACTATACCATACCTGTCGCAAGGTAACGGCGGAAAGGTGTTGGTTGACAAGACCGGCCAGAAATGGGTGCTGCTGATGAACGGTGCAGGATTGCTGGTATTCAATGAAAACGGTACCTGGACAGATAATAGTGATAACATAACCCGGCTATTGACCACCAGCGTGGGCAATGGGAATCTGCCCAGCAACTCCGTGTACAGTTTTGCTGAAGATCTCGATGGGCAAATATGGATAGGTACCGATAAGGGAGTGGCCGTATTTTATAATCCCGAAAATATTACTCAGGGGGGGAACATTGATGCTCAGGTAATAACCATTATGCAGGATGGTACGGCTCAGCACCTGCTGGCTTTCGAAAAAGTAACGGCTATTGCAGTGGATGGCGCCAACAAAAAATGGTTTGGCACTGAAAATGCCGGCGTATTTCTGATGAGTGAAGACGGACAGGAGCAGCTTTTCCATTTTACCGAAGAAAATAGTCCGCTTTTGTCAAACACTATTACCAGCATAGCCATTGATGAAAATACCGGCATGGTGTATTTCGGGACATCCAACGGACTGGTGTCGTTTCGGGCTTATGCCACCAAAGGCGGAGAGGTGTTTTCAAATGTTTATGCCTATCCCAATCCCGTACGCGAAAACTTTTCCGGTATGATTGGCATAAAAGGACTGGTAAAAGATGCTACCGTCAAGATTGCTGATATCAGCGGCACCCTGGTGTATGAGACACTATCGGAAGGTGGACAGGCCGTATGGAACGGGAAAAATTTCAATGGACAAAGTGTCAGAAGCGGCGTTTACTTTGTCTTTTGCAGCAGCGAAGATTGTACCGAGAAATTAGTGACCAAAATTATGGTCATCAATTAAGCTGCAGCCGTTCCCATGATATCAACCACCAAAGCCATTGTCCTTAAAACAGTACCATATTCGGAAACCAGTGTTGTGGTGAAAATGTACACCGAACGCTTCGGGTTGAAATCTTTTTTGATTCGCGGTGTCCGGAAAAAACATGCCAGGATAAGCGCCAATCTGCTTCAGCCGCTGTGCCTCAATGAGGTGGTCTTTGTCAACAAAGAAAAAGATCAACTGCACATTCCGAAAGAAATGGCGCCGTGCTACCAGTTTACCTCTCTGCCGTTTGATGTTACAAAAAGCTCTCAGGCGTTATTTATCAACGAACTCCTGTACCGTTCCATCAGGGAGGAAGAAGCCAACCCCGATTTTTTTAATTTTATTTTCCAAAACATATTGCTGATCGACCAACTGGCCAATACCAGGGGAAACCTGCACATTGCATTTGCCCTGCACCTGACTCGTTACCTCGGGTTTTTTCCGCTGGGAAACTTTTCGCCGCAGACACCTTATTTTCTCTTAAAAGAAGGTGTTTTTGGCAAATTTAAGCCTGCCGATGATTTTTTCATCAATCAACAGGAGGCGGAGGTGTTTGACAGGTTTTTGCATACATCTGTTGAAGATTCTGTACATATAAAACTTTCGGCATCACAGAGGAATATGCTCCTGGAGAAAATAATTCTTTACTACCAGATACAGCATATAGGGTTTGGAGAAATAAAATCAATGGCGGTGTTAACACAACTTTTTCACGAATAAAAGCCACAAACAATAAATATGGAATCATATAAGCTTTATGTCGGAGGTAATTTCCGGGAAACGGCAAACAAAATCACTGTCGTTAATTCGTTTTCAAACCAGGTTTTTGCAGAGGTTTCACTTGCCTCGGCATCCGAGTTGGAAACCGCTATTAAAGCCGCTCAGGATGTAGAAAAAGTTATGGCACACCTGCCTTCTTTTCAGCGTTATGCCATCCTGATGGATATTGCCGGGCGCCTGCGTTTCGAACGCAAAAGGCTGGCTTATGTCCTGGCCATGGAGGCCTGCAAGCCCATGAAACTGGCACTGGCCGAAGTGGACAGGGCTATCCAGGTTTTTGTGGTCGCTGCCGAAGAGTCAAAACGGCTGCCCAGGGAGTATATCACCATGGATTGGACTCCCGCGGGACAGGGCAGGGAAGGCCTGGTAAAATATTTCCCCGTGGGACTGGTGGCCGGCATTTCGCCTTTTAACTTTCCGCTGAACCTGGCCGTACATAAGATAGCACCTGCTATTGCCGCGGGCTGTCCTATTATCCTGAAACCTTCCTCCTCCACACCGCTATCGGCGCTTGAGCTGGCCCGGCTGGTTGATAAAACCGAACTTCCTAAAGGAGCACTATCCATATTACCCATGGACAGGAAAACCGGTAATTTGCTGGTTACGGACGAGCGGTTTAAATTATTGAGTTTTACCGGCTCACCTGAGGTGGGATGGAAAATGAAAAGCGATGCCGGAAAGAAAAAAGTAGTGCTGGAGTTGGGCGGAAATGCCGGTGTGATAGTAACAGCAAGCGCTGATATCGGCAAGGCTGTAACAAAATGTGTCGCCGGGGGATTTTCCTATGCCGGACAGGTGTGTATCCATACACAGAGAATCTTTGTTCACAAAAGCAAAGTTGAAAAGTTTACCGAGCTTTTTGTAGAGAAAGTAAAACAGCTCAGACCAGGATCTCCTGAAGACCCCGAAACCGATATCTCTGCGATGATTGATGAGAAAAATGCCCGGCGCGTGGAATCGTGGGTTAATGAGGCGGTGGCCGGCGGAGCCAGGCTGTTGTGCGGCGGAAAACGAAAAAACAGTTTTTTTGAACCAACGCTAATAAGCTCGGCAAAAAATTCCATGAACGTATGTTGCTGCGAATTATTCGGCCCTGTGGTGGTGCTGGAATCCTATGAGGTTTTTGAAAAAGCAATTGAAGAAGTCAATAACAGCCGCTACGGCTTGCAGGCCGGGGTATTTACCGATAGTATGGCCGAAATGGATTATGCCTTTAATAACTTAGAAGTCGGCGGGGTAATTATTAATGATGTGCCGACTTTTCGCACTGATCACATGCCGTATGGCGGCATAAAAGATTCCGGACTGGGGCGTGAAGGCGTGAAATATGCTATACTCGATATGATGGAACCACGGCTGCTGGTGAAAGGGTGAACCTGAAAAATACTGAAAGAAAACTTTTTTTTGCAATGTTTTTGTATGCTTGTTTTAGCACCATAAAAAATATTGTTACTCAGATTTTTTTCAATATAATTTAATGTTATTGATTTTTGAAATGTAAGCTGTCTATCTCTAAAAGTGTACAAATACCGTTGTATAGAAAAATTGTTGTGTGTCTAAAGACGCAGTCTTTATGTTTTTTCTAACAAATTAATTATATTTGTAGAAAATAGCGATCTATGAAAAAGGCGTTTATTTTAATAATGCTAATGTTTTCAATCGGATTTACAAAGGCTAATCCGATTGTACCCCCTCCTATAATCAGCGAGTTATATATTGTTAACGATTCAACATGGTTTCTTGAAATAGTTTTTCCGCAAGGGTCTCCCTTTTCAAATTATTCAAATCTTGATGGATTCCAGATAACAACTTCAACAGGTACCTCTTATTTAAAAAACGGTATCCAAGTTGTCAATGACAGTATTATTATAATAACTCTGGATAGTTTACAAAGCCCTTTACATATGTTTAGGAATGGAGATTTTATATTAATCAAAGACACTTACGGGCTTCAATTGGATCAGATGTATTTTGGCAATATTTCTGGCACACAGATAATGGCTCCGTTATCTGGGCAATCATTAGTCAATATGGCTCATCCGTGTTGGGACATGTATGCAAATCAGCCGGGTACAGTATATAAATTAGTAAAAGATAATAATCCAACAATCGGTTATAGCCCTTTTCAGCCTTCTTCCGCTATGGGCATTTTCACAGGAGTCGTTTATGACAGCGGGCATCAACCTGTTGCCGGGATAAAGGTAGGAAACAGCCACTACATCGATCTTGCACCCACAAATATATGCGCCAATTTTTATTATTTTACCTTAACTGATTCGTCCGGTAGTTTTACATCGCAGGAATACAGTGGCAGCCGACTTGTTGAACTTTTCTTTCAATCTTCATCTGTCTTAGCCGATTCAATAATAAACATTGAACCAGACTCAATAAATTACTATGAATTTACTCTTGACACACTTTTGACCGGAATTCATCAAAATTCTTTTCAAACAGGCATTACCTTATTATGCTTCCCCAACCCTTCAAACGGCGAAACATTTATCTCATTTTCGATACCAGCGGACATACATTATACAAAAGCAATAATTAAAATATATGATTTAAACGGCGAAATGGTTCGTATTTTACCTGTAAATACAAGTAATTCCCAGAACAACTATTCGATAAAATGGGATGGTTTATGCTACAATAATTATACGGCATCTGGAACATATTATTGTAATCTGGAATTAGACGGACGAAAATTTGCTACCAATAAAATAATTATTATAAAGTGAAATTTATAAAAACATCTATTTTTTTTTGCTTATTCTTTTTTCCGAATATTGTACTTTCCCAATACCTGCAATTTTACCGTGAAGACTTAACCTTTGAAATAAAGGACGGATTTTTCTATGTTGACGGTATCTATAATTTTTGCAACAACGGAGACAAAGAAATAAAACAGGTTTTGTATTATCCATTTCCTTTTGATAGTCTTTATGGTGGGGTAGATTCTATTAATGCAATTGACGTAAATGCAAAATCTCAAAAGATTATTTTAAATATAACAGAAAAAGGATTTTTATTCAAAATAGCGCTTAACCCTTATGGTATCGGGAAATATAAAATTTCTTACCGGCAAAAATTATTGAAAAATAAGGCAGAGTATATTTTAGTAACAACTCAAAAATGGGGTACTCCATTTGAAAGTTCCAATTACAAGTTAATAACCTCCGACAACATGAAAATTACATCCACCTCATATATCCCGGATAGCACAAAGCAAATAAGTGACAAGGAGATTTATTATTGGAGTAAAAAAGACTTTATGCCTGATAAAAATATGATATTTTATTTTGATAGATAGATTCTTAGTAAAAAGATCGCGCTAATTTTCTAAAATAAAAAATACCAGGTTGAACGAAGTTTAGTAAAATGCTAAAGATAATATCCTCAAAACTACGAATAATTTCTTCAGCTAGTGCGGTATTGCCAGGCGTAGGGTATTCAAAATTCTGACTTCTGCCTTCAATTTTGCCTTCTGCCTTATCAATGTGCTTCAAGCCAATTGTTTCCGGAGCTTACTTCCACATCCATTGGCACCAGTAGCGAAACAGCATTTTTCATCTGATCCTTTATCATAAACATCATCTCATCCAACTCGGGTTTGTACACATCAAAAACCAATTCGTCGTGCACCTGCATGATCATGCGGCTGCGAAACGAATTCTCGGAGAATTTTCTGAAGATATTTATCATGGCAATTTTAATGATATCCGCAGCCGAGCCCTGTATAGGGGCGTTGATGGCGTTGCGTTCGGCATAGCCTCTCACTACTGCGTTGGCGGAGTTGATATCGCGGAGGTAGCGCCTGCGGCCAAAAATAGTTTCAACATATCCTTTTTTTCGTGCAGATGAAATGGTGTTTTCCATATATTTCTTTATCGCGGGATATTTTGTAAAATATTGTTCGATTATGTCTGCAGCCTCTTTCCGCTGGATGTTCAGCCGTTCGGCCAGGCCGAAAGCCGAAATTCCGTATATGATACCAAAATTTACCATCTTGGCATTGCGCCTCATTTCCTTGGTAACATCAGCCAAACTAACATTGTAAACCCTTGAAGCTGTTGCTGCATGAATATCGTGTCCCTGCATAAAGTCGGCTATCATATTGGCTTCTTCGCTGATAGAAGCAATAACCCGCAATTCAATTTGCGAATAGTCAGCGGAAATCAGCAGGTAATCCTCGTTGCGGGGAACAAAAGCCTTGCGGATTTCGCGGCCTCTTTCGGTGCGAACGGGTATGTTCTGAAGATTGGGGTTGTTGGAACTCAGGCGGCCGGTGGCTGCTACGGCCTGATTGTACGATGTGTGTATCCGCCCGGTTCGCTGATTGATAAGCTCAGGCAGGGTGTCAACATAGGTTGATTTGAGTTTGGTGAGGGAACGATAATCCAGAATTTTTTGTATGATAGGGTGCTTATTGACGAGCTTGGTCAACACATCTTCGGCGGTGGAAAACTGTTTGGTGGCCGTTTTCTTTGGATTTTCGATGATTTTCATGTGGCCGTAAATTACCTCACCCAATTGTTTTGGAGAAGCAATATTAAATTCAACACCTGCCAATTCAAAGATTTCTTTTTCCAGCATCTGTATTTCCTGAAACAGTTGACCCGAATAGTCGTTCAGCGCTTTTTTATCCAGTTTTACTCCTTCGGTTTCCATATGTGCAAGTACGGGTATCAAAGGAATTTCTATCTCGTGAAACAGTTTTTCGGCGCCGGCTTTTTTGAGTTCTTTGTCCAGCACTGTTTTCAGTTGCAGGGTGATGTCGGCGTCTTCCGCGGCATATTCCTTTATCTGTTCGACGGGTACCAGCGCCATCGAAAGCTGGCTTTTGCCTTTTTTACCGATGAGCTGTTCGATAGGTACAGGCGAATAATTCAGGTACATTTGGGCAAGGTAATCCATGTTGTGCCTCAGGTCGGGCTCTATCAGGTAATGGGCTATCATGGTGTCGAACAGAGGGCCTTTGACTTCGATATCATACCATTTCAACATTTCCATGTCGAATTTTATGTTCTGGCCAATCTTCAACGTATGCGGGTTTTCAAAAATGGCTTTAAACTCCTGCACCTGCCCATGCGCTTCATGAAACTCTTTGGATAACATCACATAATAAGCTTTATGGGGTTCGGTGGCGAATGAGATTCCAATAAGCTCCGAGGCGTTGGAGTCCAGTCCGGTGGTTTCCGTATCAAAACAAAACTCGGCGGTTTCTGTCAGCCTCTTTATGAGCTCTGCTCTTTTTTCTTTTGTGTCAACAAGTATATACTCGTGCGGTGTGTTGTGTATGTTATTTAATGAAGATTCCATGGTCTTCTCCTCTGCTGCAGGCTGCACTTCGCCAAATAAATCCGGCTGCTGCCTTTGAATTAGTTCCGAGGCGGCCTGTTTTTGCAGCGAAATATCGGTAAATACACGTTTGGCAAAGGTGCGCATTTCCAGCTCCTCAAGCAATCCTTTCAGCAAGGCTTCGTTGGGCGGGTTGAGCATAAGCTGGTGTTCTTCAAAGGCTATGGGAACCGATAGAATGATGGTGGCCAATGCTTTCGATTGTATGGCGAGTTCGCGGCCCGCTATCACTTTTTGTTTTATCCCTTCCGGGGTGATGTTGTCGATGTTTTTCAGGATATTTTCCAAAGACCCGTACTCATTGATGAGTTTCTTTGCGCCAATTTCGCCAATTCCGGGTATGCCTGGAATGTTGTCTGAAGCATCGCCCCAGATACCTAGCATATCAATGACCTGTTCGGGTTTCTGTATTCCAAATTTTTCACAAACCTCGTTAACGCCCATGATGGAGGGTTTATCACCAAAACGGGCCGGTTTATAAATCAAAATATTTTCGCTTACCAATTGCCCGAAATCCTTATCAGGCGTTACCATAAAAACTTTGAAATCTTTTTTTTCGGCTTCTTTGGCAAGGGTGCCTATCACATCGTCGGCTTCGTAGCCTTCAACAAAAAGTGTCGGGATGTTAAATGCCTCAACCAGCCGGTAAATATAAGGAATGGAAGCCGAAAGGTCTTCGGGCATTTCCTGACGGTTGGCTTTGTACTCAACAAAATCTTCGTGACGCAGCGTGGGGGCCATGGTGTCGAAGGCAACACCGATATGGGTGGGCTTTTCTTCCTTCAGCAGTTTGTATAAAATGTTGGCAAAGCCATGTACTGCCGAGGTGTTGACTCCTTTAGAATTGATGAGCGGCCGGTCGCGGTATGCATAGAACGCTTGGTAGATAAGCGCCATGGCATCGAGGAGGTAAAGTTTTTTATCTGAAGGCATGGAAGTGTTATTTTTTGTAAAAGTAAGGAAAAAGTTTGGGAGGGTGGAAGGGGAGGCGGATTTTTAGGCTGTTAGGCTCTTAGGTTGTACGGCTGTTAGGCTGCTAAACTGTTAGACTGTGGCGACAGAGTAGGCTTATTGGGGAATTTTCTTGGTAAGTAACTGTTTCTCGCCAAGGCGGATTAATGGCTTTTTCTGAACCGCCCTTCCATTTCTGCGTTTATCTGCGCTATCTGCGGGTAATTTTCTCCTTTTCTTCTCCCGCTGATAATGCTGATTTACGCTAATTTTTTGTACCTCTCCCCTAAATCAACTCTGCACTTAATCAACTTAATCAACTAATTTAACTCAATTAACTCAATCTCCCAAATCACTCAATCAACTTACTGACTATTTCTTCAGCTCCTCAAGCAAGCTCTTTGCAGCCCTAAGTATAGGTCTTGACCGTTTACGCCATATCAGGTAGCCTATTAGCCCTGCAACGACCATTATTCCCCAATAAACAGCCTGTATGGTTAAAACTTTGGTACAGGTGCCGGTATCCCAGGCGGCGAGTCTTTCAACATAGGAAATAGTAAACCCATAGCCTATAATGATCACCACTATTATCACCGGTATCCATTTTATGCTGAAAAACCTGTATCGTCTCACGGTTTTTTTCAATAGTGTCAACAGGGGCGTAGAATAATCTACCTTTTTGTATATCAGATATTCCCAGATAAAGTAAAAGGTTCCTATGATAAAGGCCAGCACATAGCTGTTTCCCGCCATGCGGTCAGTGAGCGATAGTTCCGGGTCGGGATTAAAGATAAACAGGATGGCATAAAAGATGGTAAAAACTAAGTACAGGATAAACATGCCAAACATAATTTTTTTGTTTCTGTTGTCTTCTTTTCTCATCCTGGCGATAAGATTCTCGGTATCGGAAAAATTTGTCGGGTATTGATTTTCCTCCTGCAGATTCGGTGATATATTATTATTATTATTATTATTCATGATTCCCTCCTTGAATTTTTTGCTTCAGTTCTTCGCGGATACGGTGAAGTTTGGTGCGAACATTGGGTTCGGTGATACCAATGATGTCCGATATTTCTTTTGTGGACAGTTTTTCAATGGATAGTGTGATCAGCAGTTTGTCGATTACATTGAGCTGGTTGATAACCTCGTGCATCCCGTCAAGTTTTTTTTCTGTTTCGAGCTTTCGTTCATGCTCCTCGTCCTGCATCAGCAGGTTGAAATGCTGGTCGCTGAGTGTCAGATTGAATTGCGATCTGCGGTTTTCTTTCATGATATAGTTCAGGGAGGTGTTTACGGCAATGCGGTATATCCATGTGCTGATGGCGGCATCGCCCCGGAAGTTGTCGAGGCTGCGCCAGATATTGATGAGTACTTCCTGCTGCAGGTCCTGGGTGTCTTCATCCGAACGTGAATAATACCGGCAAATACTCCGGATACGCTGTTGCTGTTCCTCCACTATCTTTCGAAATCTCTCCTCTTTCGGATTCATCGTGGTTTAGTCTTTGGGTTTATGATGGCTTTTTGCGAAAAATGTTACATTTTCTGCAAATTTTTTCACTTTGTAAAGTTAACTATTTTAGCCGTTGTGTAGCCAAACAGCTTTGTACAGTGCCTTTTTATTTTGAAATTGTTTATTTTTGTTGTATTCCAAAAATCAATTTTTATGAGACATTTACTCAAATCAGTGTTGATTCTTGCCTGCATGTTTTCATTGATACTGCCGGGATGTAAAAAATATGAGGATGGCGATACTTTTTCATTGCTATGTAAGATGTACGTGGTTAATAAGTGGAAGATAGAAAAGCAGTTTTTGTACAATAGCGGAGCCGATATCACTCCTGCCAACAACGATTGGCTGCATCTGAAAAGTAATTATCGTTATATTCAGTATCAGTCCGACACAGTTGCTTCCGAGGGTAATTGGGCGTTAGACGGGAAAAAGGAAGAGTTTATTCTAATACCCGATGATTACGTGTTGGGGACGCAAATAGGACTGGTTTATACAATCGTCCGCCTCGAAAATAAAAGGTTCCGCATCAGGTCTAACAGTGCCAATCCTATCGAAACCCATTATATTCCCAAATAATGGATTTGGCAAGGTTTTATCTTTTGTGCTAATTTAGTGTTTCAGTCTTGTGTTGATAATTTCTTCGCCGGGATTGAAATATCCGTGATAAAGTTTCGGAAAATCTTTCCTGATTTCTTCAATTAAATTTTTTATGCCGCAACAGTTGCTATCCTTTTCGGGGGGTACAATCTCATGGTACCATTCGGGATCGATGTTGAAATTGCGCCACTGTATCATGCTGATGTCATAAATTCTGATAAGATTTTTCAGGGCTTGAATTTCATTTTTTTCGTCGGTGTAGCCCGGGAAAACAAAATAATTGACCGAAACCCACCTGTTGTATTTTCTGGCAATCTGTATGCTTTTCATCACATCCGCAAAAGTATAATTGGTGGGGTTGTAATATCTCAGGTAGTTTTTTTCCTGCGCACTGTTCATGCTAACCCGGATGCTCTGCAGGCCGGCCTTGCACAGTTCTTCCACTGCTTCGGGCTTGCTGGCATTGCTATTGAGGTTGACGATGCCTTTTTGTGTTTTTGATCTTATAAGTTTTATGGCTTCGCGTATTGTTTCCCAAACCAATAGGGGCTCTCCTTCACATCCCTGCCCGAAACTAACTACCGGATTGGGCGCGGTGTTCAGGTGCTCAATGGCAATTTCGGCAATTTCTTCCGGTGTGGGGATAAATGTGATACGGTTTTGCGAAGAACAGATGTCGTGGACTTTGGGCTGATAGGAAATACATCCGACACAGCGCGAATTGCATGTGGGTGAGGTAGGTAACGGTGCTTCCCAGCGGTTCATAAAATAGTTACGGGCGGCAGGGCAAAAATACACCAGGGCACAATGTGATATATGTTTCAATAAACGGTTGCCGGGGTTTGTTTTGAGCATGCGTTTGGCATTTTTCTCAACATAAAACTGGTTAAACTGGTCGCAATCCTGCCTGATATCGGGATCGATACGGATGGCGGTTGTGTAAAATTTGTCGTTGAGCCAGCCAATAGCGGCGTAAGCGTATAAGGGAAGGCGCGGCGCGTTTTCCTCGGTTTTCCAGACGGCATGGTGTGTAAGCGTATAAGCAGGAGCTGCAAAAGCAGCCACAGCCCACCCTTTTTCACAAGTACGGAATTGGTTGGTTATTGGATCGTAGCCAATAGCGCGCCTGCCGGGCAAATGAAAAAAATCACTGCCATTAGGTAATGCGATGAGGTCTCCGGCATTTAATGCCACAGTTTTGGTTGATGTTCTTCCACAAACCAGCAATGACGTATCTTCAAAGATATTGCCCTTGTCGTCGCTATATAATAAGTATGGAGTTTTTGTAGGATGCATTTTTTTATGCTGATTTTGATGTTAAGAAATTACCACGGAGGCACGGAGAGCACTGAGGTTCACGGAGGGTATTATTTGGGTAATAAAGCAAACTCTTTTTTAACAAGCGATACCAGTTGTTCTTCTATATTTTCGCAATTAAAATTTATTGGCAATCCTTTGAGCTTTCCGGCAAGTTTCAAATAAGATAGCAGGTGTGCTTTGTACAAAGGTATCATTTGTTCTACGGCTATTTCTTCAACCATTATTAAATCGTTTACAAGTGTATCAAGTTTTAAAACACCTCCCAAATCCTTACCTTTATAATGTATAGGTACATATAACTGAGATTTTTACATCCAGGCCGGCACTTCTCATTTCATCAATAAAACATAACTCATAAACAGGTTCAAGTAAGCCCGGACCAAGATGTTTGTGGACTTCAATGGCATAACCTATAATTTTTATGAAATTTCATTAATACATTTCTGAGTAACCATCTCCGTGTTTCTCCGTTTTATCTGTGTCTCTGTGGTTATTTTCTTCTTATAACTATTGCATCTCCGTAGTTTTTCAAGCATTGTTTATCCAGGCGGCTACTTCTTCGATTGTAGGAGCCTTGATGTCGAGTTTCATCTTTTTTCTTAGCCCGCAAATGCTGTTAAATAGTTTGTTGGGTACCGCTGTTTTCAATGCTTCCAGTGTCGGGAACCCTGCTTTCATAATTAATTCGGCATATTCGGCAGGGATGCCTTTGGTTACAAAATCTTCGGCTGAAACCACAACTGATTTTATCTCAGGTTTCATCTGGGGGAAGAACAATACATCCTGTATGGAGTGCGAGTTGGTCATGATCATGGCCAAACGGTCGATGCCCATGCCTAATCCTGCGGTAGGAGGCATGCCATATTCAATGGCTCGCAAAAA